>JAIXRD010000236.1 GCA_027485365.1 Cryomorphaceae bacterium
AAATACAATAAGATTTAATGCTGTAACAACAGGTATTAATTTTCTTAATAGTGTTTTAAAAGAAGAAATATTCATAAATACTATGTATTAAATCAATTGTTAACGATATCACTACTCCTTAAAGAAAATTACGGGCATGAATTCCCGATACAGTTTAATTCGATCAGATAACTTCATTTCTTTGGCGGGCGCCACCGTATTTATTTTTATTGGTTCGCTTGAGGATTCGATTAAAGTTTTCAAAAGGTTTGATTTGATGGCATAATTTACATTCTCACCGTTAAACTCATTTCTATTCAATGTAGCGCTAACGATTCCCACAATGTTGCCGCTTTCTTCTTGAAACAAGGGTCCGCCACTGTTACCAGATTGAATCGGGGTTGTAATTTGATAGGTAGTAATATCCCCATCAATGCCACTTTTGGCTGATATCTTACCGTCTGTAAATTTCAATTCCTCGCCCATCACATCTACCATTGGATAACCCAGCGTAAAGACTTCTTCTCCAACATCCATAGTACTGAATTCTAAGCCATAGGGGATTTCCTTTCCAAGGTCAAATCCAGCCTTATCCACCTTCAAGATAACTAGGTCATTAACTTTATCCTTTGCGACAATTTTAAGTGGAAGCTTTTCAATTTGTCCATTCAGGTTGAATTTGGTATACAATTCAGACGTCTCCTCTACCACATGGTAATTGGTTACGATATGACCTTGTCTTGAAATGAAAAACCCACTCCCATTTCCATCATATTCACTGGGGTTATAATTCACAACTTTCTTCTCCACAAAATTGGTATAACTGTCAGATTCTTCTTGATTAAAAAACTCCACGCTCTCAATCGACCTTAAGGCAAAAGCAAGGTCACCGGAAGCAAATACCCCAAACATATCCCCGAGTTCGTTGTCGTTATCAAAACTGGTGATTTCTTGATCATTCACATAAAACTTAACTTTATTGGGCGAAGATTCTATGGCAAATGAATACGCTTCATTTCCTTTATTTAATCGTTTATTCTGCTTTTCAAGGGGAACGGAGAAGAACACAGTTTCTTTACCCCCTTTATGTGCCTTAAGCTGTACCTCATCCTTGTTATTAACCTGAAAAGAATAAAACTCCGATTCAGAACGATAGTTAAATACTAATCCAAATGAACTTCCTTTTTTTACTTGACTTTTCAAAGCGGAAGCATCCATGTATAAGCCAAAATTAAGTTCCTTATCTACAGTCATAGGAACCACGCGCAGGTAAGACTCTCCTTTCTTAACAGGTATGAATAATCTGTCATTCATAAGGATTTGGTTCGGAAATTTCCGATCCCCTATCTCATTATAATCAATCCAAAAGGCTTCATCCGCCTCGAAATTCTCGTATTTGTATACGTCATTATATTGCCATAGACCGTCTGAATCGATTGAATAATATTTACCATCAAGAAGCTGACCATACTCATACACCTGATATTTAATCAACTTACCCTGTTCATCAAAGGTTGCCCAATTCCCATCCTCTTCACCGAGCTCACTATATGCACCAATCAATTTGAAATTTCCATTCTCGTGATACGAAATGGTTCTACCCTCGAATTCACCTCGATGATTCACTTGTGTTTCAAATCGAAGGTTTCCATTTGGATGATAGCTTTTATAGGAACCCAAGCCAAATAAATCCATATAGATATCATTACAATCGACATAAAAAAGATGCGATTCTCTATAAGGCTTGCCGTTTATATAATAATCACGCACAGGCCCCATCGCCATATGTTCGTGAGAATAGGTGATTTTACGATAATAAGAAGCATTTACCTGTTCACAGCGGTTCCAATCCGCATCAAAATATTCAGTTTGTTCTTTATTTAATACAGGTGTGCGTGAAATGAATTTTGAAGGCTTTTCCACTTCCTCCCCGTACTCAACATAAATTGTATCTCTTTTTAAGGTAAGGACCCTCCCTATCCACGGCTCATTATCATTTAATATTCCAGTAAACACATCGCCATCTGTGTAAATTATTTCCCCTTCCCCGTGCTTCGTTAAATTGACCATATTTCCCTTGAATATTTTACCGTTTTTCATGGTAAATGACCCCTTCCCCCAAATTCTTCCATCCACAAAAGGAACCTCTATTATAGACTCAGAAGGGGTTGTTACTACACACGGACCTGTTGGGACGCCATTAGTAAAAACTCCTTTGATAGAGCCGGCTTGCTTTTCAGACTCCTGCCTTAAAATCAACAACTCCCCTTGCCCATCTGCATAGCCTGCAGAACAAGCTCCGTTCCAAGAGAAATCGAAACCCTCGCCAAAATAAAGACTATAGACCTTACAGCCTTCCTTGGATTTATAAAATCGAGAAGAATCGATTGGGAAGGATTGAGTGAATCCGTGGTAGAATTGCACGCAACTTACAACTAAAAAAATATATTGAATTCTCATAAATGAATAGCCTATTAATCTTTACTTGGTTCTGAATTTTTATTAAGAATACCCGGAAGGTTTGTGAAGCTAGTTTGATTATTAAATTTTGGATCAAAAATCAAGCTGTACAAAAGCTTACCCTCTTCATAATCAAAAAAATGGGTGTAATAATTGCTTGAATAAAGACAATAGACATCATAGCCCTCACGCGTTCGAAGTGCATATATGAAATAAAAATAATCATCATCTACCGGGTTAACTTGATACCCCGAATAAAATAAGTTCTTCCCTTTGTTAAAAACAAATTTCTCATGCT
>JAIXRD010000327.1 GCA_027485365.1 Cryomorphaceae bacterium
ATTGGACAACCTTTGGTGTTGATGTAACTGCTTACATGGGTCAAACGGTTACTTTAGATGTAGCAACAGGTGACTGTTCATTAGGAGGACATTGGGGATATGCTTATGTTAGCGCTTCTTGTACTTCATTGGAATTATCAGCATTTTATTGCCAAAACGGTGCAAACAATACGGCAACTCTTACCGCTCCTGATGGTTTTGCAAACTATGTATGGTCGAATGCAGCTACTGGACAACAACTTGCAACTGGACAGGTAGCCACGGTTAACATCCAAGGGGTAGACACGGTTGATTGTCAAATCACTTCTGCTAACGGATGTGTTGCTACACTTACCACAGCGGTATTACCTGCGGAAGTAATTGGTGATATTGTAGACAGTAATGTATGTAATGGCTATGCCACGGTTCTTTTAAATAACACGTCTTACACCAATGCTGCGCCTGACTCCATTTTCTGGAGTGCATCAGATGGGTTTACTTCAAATGATACCATGTTTAATCACGTCTTTCCCGGGCCTGGCTCCTACACTGTAGAAATGATAGTTACGAATACAGCAAACTGTATTGATACGGTAAATACAGTAGTAGAAGTTTTTGAAAACCCTGTAGCTTCTTTTGGATTTGATGATGTTTGTCTTGGGCAAGTGGCGGTATTTGAAGCATCAAGCTCCCTGTTAGGAGGCGATACAATTACAAATTATTGGTATGTCAATAACGATACACTGGTTGGTGACACGGTTACTGTCAATTTCAACGGACCAAATAATTACCTCGTGGAATTGGTAGCGATGACCGAAAACGGATGTTCAGATACCATATCACAGAGCTTTACCGTATTTAATAATCCAACGGCAAATTTCTCTATCACAGAATCCTGTATAGACCAAGCAGTTCAATTCGATAATACAACCACAGGATTATCCAATTCAACAACGTTTGAATGGCTTTATAACAATCAGCTTTTGGATACGTCCGTTGATTTATCTTACATTTTCAATACCCCGGGAATTCATAACATTTCTTTAGTGGCCATCGATTCTTTCTCTGCTGCAGTTCAATGTGATGATACGATTAGTTTTTCGTTCTTCGTGCACGATTATCCAACCTATTCTTACCTTGCTGATACCATTCAATGTGAAGATGTTCCATTTGTTGTAAATAGTTTTCCAAACATTTCTACAAATGAGCCCATTTCATACACGTGGGATATTAACGGTGTTCTAGAGGACACAACGGTCAACTTAAATACCGTAATTGCTAACCCAGGTGTTTATCAGTTCACGTATACCGTTACATCTGATTTCGGTTGCGAAGTGGATACTACCTTTGACATGTACATCATGGCCACACCTGAACCACCAGTATTAAGTTTTAATATTCCTGAATGTCCTGGTGATCCTTTCTTCCTCAGCGCAACAGCGGAAGCTAATTCAACGATTGCATGGTCTGGGCCAAACAATTTTAACTCTACACTCTTCGATGTGACGTTCCCATTAGACGAAAGCGGTATGGGAATTTACACAGCATTCGTTACATCAGAATATGGTTGTATTTCTGATACATCACAAATTGATGCAACCATTACCTACACGATGAGTTTTAACGATTTCGACTTTCCAAATGTTATATCCGCCAATGAGGATGGTTCTAATGACTTCTTGGATTTAAAATCATATTTCATGACCTGTGATGAGTTCACCTTATACATCTTCAATCGCTGGGGTAACTTGGTGTTTGAGCAAGGACAAAACACTGCGTTCTTCCGAGGACAAGACGCGAACGGTAATGATTTAGAAGACGGAGTTTATTCGTACAAGTTAATCTTCGAAAACTACGAGAAACACGGATTTATCCACGTAGTTCGATAAACGAAATAACCCATCCATTAAAAAAGGCAGAATTACTTCTGCCTTTTTTTTTATCAAATATCTTGGACTGGAGAATCCTCCTAGAACAATTGTTGAAACTCAGCTTTCAATGCATTTATCGCTATTTCGGAAGGCAAGGGATTTATTTCAGCAGATAAGGTAATAACTGCTGTTGCAAGATCATTAGCTGAAGCTTCACTACCTAATTGAGAAGCTGCTACATTAATTAGTTTAACTGTTTCTTCTTTTGCGTTTTTAAGTATATTCCAAGCGTTTGATGAAATGAACATCTGTTGCGCCACGTTGTGGTCGTATTCCTCACGAATCGATTTCAAAACCAAGGTCTGCAAAACAAGTGCATTCATATTCGGCTGGTTCATCCGCAGGACTATTGACGAAGGGTTAATTCGTTCCATATACAGAATAACACGTTGATACGCCTCCATGCGATGAGCAAGGAAAAAATCTTGACGTTGCTTTTTTAATTCTCCCTGAAGCATCAAAGACTCATTAAAATTCAATTTCTTTAGAAAATGTTGTACAATGATTACTAAGGCAATTGCAAATACAACAGCTACAATAACTAGGGCATAAATGTTATTCATGGGTCAAACTTTTTGGCAAATATACTTTTTCTTTAATGGTACAAGAGAACGTGTGCACATAGAAATAAGTTACATCGGAAACAATATCGATGAAAACACTATTTTTACCCAATGAAAGATTACATCCTACTGGGAGTATTATTCCTTTATTTTATAGTATTACTTGCAATCTCATGGTTTACTTCTAGAAATGCAACTACCTCCAGTTTTTTTTCAGGAGATAAAAAAAGTGCTTGGTATCTTGTGGCATTCGGAATGATTGGAACCTCATTGTCAGGAGTAACCTTTGTTTCCGTACCCGGGAAGGTACTTTCAAGCGGGTGGCATTACTATCAGTTGGTTATTGGCTTTTTCATTGGATATTTTGTGGTTGCATATGTTCTTTTACCCATATACTATCGCTTGAAACTCACCTCAATATACACCTATCTCGAACATCGATTAGGTCTTAATGCGTATCAATGGGGCGCTGGATATTTTATTCTTTCAAGAACGCTTGGGGCGACGGTTAGACTTTACCTAGTTATTAATGTGCTGCAGCTGTTCATTTTTGATAAACTTGGAATTCCGTTTTGGTTAAGTACGCTAACCATTATCCTTATGATTGTTGCCTATACCCTCAAAGGAGGGGTTAAAACGATTGTTTGGACCGATACGCTTCAAACCACCTTCATGCTATTGGCTTTAGTAGTTTGTATCTTTTCCATTCAAAGTAAATTAAACTTGGGCTGGAACGATATTATCAACACCATGAGTTCGAACAAGCTGATGGGCTTATGGGAAACCAATTGGCTAAAAAGTGATTACTTCTTAAAACATATTATTGGTGGCGCATTTATTACAATCGCCATGACTGGATTAGATCAAGAAATGATGCAAAAAAACATCAGTGTTAAATCATTGAAGGATGCGCAAAAAAATATGATAGTTTTTAGTATTACCCTACTTGCTGTTAATGCCTTGTTTTTATTGCTTGGAGGAGTACTTTCCTTATACATTGGACAGCTAGGAATAAAAGTGGCGCCGGATGATTTATTTCCTTACGTCGTTCAAAACTACCTTCCATTCGGTGTTTTTGTAATTTTTATTGTGGGCTTAATCTCTGCACTATTTCCTTCCGTTGATGGCGCTATTACTGCACTCACTTCATCTTTTTGCATTGATGTCCTTGGCTTCAATCGCAACAACTTTGAGG
>JAIXRD010000059.1 GCA_027485365.1 Cryomorphaceae bacterium
ATATAGAGACGAAACTAACGACCAAGTTACTATTGATGCTGCTGAAGCAATTAAGAAATACCAAGTTGGGATTAAATGCGCAACAATAACACCGGATGAAGCGCGCGTTAAAGAATTTAATTTAAAGTCGATGTGGAAATCTCCGAACGGAACCATACGTAATATTCTAGATGGTACGGTTTTCAGAGAGCCAATCGTTATGAAAAACGTCCCTCGATTGGTTACCAATTGGACTGCACCAATTATTGTTGGTCGTCATGCGTTTGGTGATCAATACCGCGCAACAGACGCAGTCTTTAAAGGCAAAGGAAAACTTACAATGACCTTTACCCCGGAAGATGGAGGAGAAGTACAGCAATTTGAAGTATATAATTTCAAAGGCGATGGAGTAGGTATGGCGATGTACAATACCGATGAATCCATTACAGGATTCGCGCGAAGCTGTTTCAACATGGCGTTGAGTAAAAAATGGCCCTTGTATCTTTCTACTAAAAACACGATTTTGAAGAAATATGATGGCCGCTTCAAAGATATTTTCGAAGAAATTTATCAAGCTGAATTCAAATCGGCATTTGAAACTGCTGGCATCGTGTATGAGCATCGATTAATTGATGACATGGTGGCTTCTGCCTTGAAATGGAATGGTAATTTTGTTTGGGCGTGTAAAAATTATGACGGTGACGTTCAGTCCGATACAGTGGCTCAAGGTTTTGGGTCCCTTGGTTTGATGACTTCAGTGTTGATCACTCCGGATGGGAAAATTATGGAATCAGAAGCGGCTCATGGAACAGTAACTCGACACTACAGAGATCACCAAGCGGGTAAGAAAACATCTACCAATCCAATTGCTTCAATTTTTGCATGGACTCGCGGATTGGCTTTCCGTGGAAAATTAGATGGAAACAAGGAATTAATTGATTTCTGCACGACCTTAGAGCGTGTTTGTATTGAAACGGTTGAATCTGGCATTATGACCAAGGATTTGGCGGTATGCATACATGGGAACAAAGTGAATCATGGGGAACACTACGTGTATACGGAAGAGTTTTTAGATGCTATGGATCGCGGATTGAAAGCAAAAATGAACTAAATTTAATCCCGCAACAGCGGGATTTTTTATGCGCTATTCATTTATAATTTTTTTCATATTTTTTTGTTCCTGTATAATTGGACAAGGATTGCCTAGATCATGGGTTGGTTCTTATCAAGGCACTATGGAATTATATGGAAAAGAATCTACCCCATTTTCAACGGTGCTGGTTCGCCTTTCGATTCAAGAAATTAAAAAAGATTCGGTGTGGACTTATTTCATGACCTATGGTGAAAGGGATAAGCCTGGGTATCTTGAAAAGAAATACCATATGGTATTGAAACCGGATGGCTTAGTGATGGACGAAGGCGATGGGGTATTAATTCCCATGCGATTATTTGGGGATTGTTTAATAGATTTCTATAGCATCGAAGACAGTGATAATACAAACTCTTTTATGAGTAGTTTGCTTTGTCGGCAATCAAACGGCGACCTGGAGTTTAATTTATTTGGTGGGTCCTTGACTCCGTTGAATACCTCCCAAATAATTGATGAATCAGAGGGCTTGACTTTTGGATTAAACACCTATAACCTCGGGTTTAATCAGCATGTTTTATTAAAAAAAATAATGGAATGAAGACAATTTTATATACCGTGTTAATTGGGTGTTTTCTCACCTCTTGTAAAGCAATTGAAACGGCTGTCCCTGAGAACTTTGTTGAACCATATCCCGCGCTAAATAATGAGGTATCCGCGATTACCATTCCTGTTGAAATTGATCTCTCAAGTTATTTAAAGGCAGCGGAAAAGGAAATTCCAAAATCTTACTCAGGTAAAAATGAGCAGTGTGAAGGGGTGAGCACCGCCTATTCGATAAAACGAGATGAGATTAAATTTTCTGGAAGTGGAAACAAAATTGGATATGAATTAGGGGGACAACTTAAATTGAAGATTAATTATTGCCCCAAATGCCAAACGCTTACCGATGAGAAAGGTTCCTGCATTATTCCAAGAGTACATGTCAGTTGTGGTGAAAATGAACCGATGCGGAAATTCAGTCTTAAATATAGCACCGCAGTGAAGGTTAATTCTGATTACACGTTTAAAACCAACACGAATTTACAGAAATTCGAATTGCTCGACCCTTGCGAATTAACGATAGCGAATATTGATGTTACTACGGATGTTGAGAAAGAAATCACCAAACAACTCAAGGTGCTCGAACGTGAAATAGATAAGCAGTTTAGTGCAATTGATATTAAATCCACAGCAAAAGAATCTTGGAAGTTGTTACAAGAACCTACTGAAATTCCGGGCTATGGGTACTTAAGTCTTGCCCCTTCTTCTTTGGCAATAAGTGATTTAAAATTTAGCGGTAAAAAAGCAAGTTTTAATTTTAATATAGATGTTTCTCCCTCCTTCACAACAGAAAAACCCCAGTTAATTGCGTCTGCTCTTCCCGATTTGTCCAAGAGTAAGGTTGATAATGGGTTGAACTTTGGATTGGATGTTATCTTGAGCTATGATTCCCTATCAAACTTTATTAGGTCTTCGTTTAAAGGCGAGGTTTTTGAAATAAAACGAAAAAAAATCATTATCGACGACATTGCTGTTTCAGGGTCTGCTGATAATCGAATTATTCTTAAAACGCAATTCTCTGGTTCAAAGCGGGGGGTGATTTATTTACTTGCAACACCCGTATTAAACGATTCCTTAAAGCAAATTGAATTAACCAATGTAGATTTCGATGTGAAAACAAAAAGTGTATTGCTGAAATCTGCGAAGTGGTTTTTTAATTCAAAAATTAATCAATTAGTGGAGGAACAAGGTAAGTTTAATTATACACCAATGATTGACGACATGAAAAAAGAGATTAATACGTCATTGAATCAACCCTTAACTGATGGCGTTGCGATGAGTGGACGGATAGCTAGTATCTCCTTAAATAAGATTTACTATACAACGACCCATCTCGTTCTTCGAACACAGATTGATGGGAATTTGAAACTTATTTTAGACTAACTCGTTAATACCCAAAAAAATGGGTGTTGAAAAAGCTCTTTAATCTATTCTTCTTTTTATTTGTTGTTGAAGCGCTATTTGCGCAACAAGATTATTCGACATGCGCTGGAAATGTAGTAATTAGTCCGAATACTACATATCAATTGAAGTTCAAAGGAAAATTAGGGAAAGATAAAAGCGGCATTCAATCGTATTGTGATCTCCCGGTAGCTTCTAATAATTTAGTTTGGTTGCAATTTAATCCCCCACACAGTGGCCGCATGAGCCTTGAATTAAAAACCTCTGGCGATTCAATCATTGTATTCATTTTCGAAACGAATGCAACAGACGATTGCGGAGCGATTTCTTCGAAAAAAGCGACCCTTGTTACGTGTGAAAATAGATCCGCACTGGATACACTTAACCCAGTATATA
>JAIXRD010000017.1 GCA_027485365.1 Cryomorphaceae bacterium
AACAACCTGAGGAACATCAAACAATGCGGTTTCTAAGGTCGCTGTGCCCGAAGTCACAAAGGCTATAGCGGCTTCATTTAAAATTTCATATGTTTTTCCCAACAGAAAGGATACATTCGTTGCATTAAAATTCGCATAAAAATCGGGAGAGATTTGAGCGGAGCAAGCCACAACAACCTGATATTCAGAAAAACCCTTTGCCGCCTCTAACATAATTGGCAATTTCCGACGAACCTCTTGTAACCTACTCCCTGGCAGCAGGGCAAGAATAGGTTTTTCAAACGGCAAGGATTCTAAATTTAATGCATTAAATCGTACGATTTCATCCAGCAATGGATGTCCAAAATACTTAACATCAATATTAAAGTTTTTATAAAATTCTTGCTCGAAAGGAAGTATGCAATACATCTCATCCACATAAGCCTTTACTTTTTTAACTCTATTTTGTTTCCAAGCCCATAATTGTGGGGAAATGTAATAAACGACTTTGATGCCTTTTTGCTTTGCCCATTCAGCCATTCGCAAATTGAATCCTGGAAAATCAACTAGTATTAAAACATCCGGAGCAAAGGACTCAATTTGAGCCTTGCAGGTTTTGAAATTATTTAAAATGGTAAATAGATTCAAAAAAACTTCAAGAAACCCCATAAATGAAAGTTCTCGAATGTGTTTAAGCACCTCAACTTGCTCTGCCTTCAGGCGATCTCCACCCCACCCCTGAATTGTAAGTCTTGGATCTATCGTTCGAAGCTCCCGAACCAAATTAGAGGCATGTAAGTCACCCGATGCTTCACCACAAATAACAAAAACCTTAGGGGTTGACATTAAAAGAAATTAACATAAATGGAAAATGGTACCAAAGCCAATGTGGCCATAATAATTCCTCTCGCGGTTGAATAGGCTTCACGATTTAAAAAGACATAAAACCAAATCAAATTAGGAATGCTCCCTAAGGACAAGTACTTACTTGCATAGAGTGAGCTGGTGGTGAACTGGTGCCAAAAAAATGAAAAATCATACGAAAAAGCGAATGACATAATAAGCAATACCAGCGGGAGAAATACAAAAGGTGTGGCTAAACCAATAGCAAACCCAAGCCATGCCTGTTTTGATATATTCATAAATTCCAAGATTTAAGGTGATCCAACACGCGGTAATTCGTCAAATCAAATTGGGTTGGAACCACCGAAATATATCCTTCATTTAAGGCGTGTAAATCAGAATCTTCCCGAGGATTTACTTCGCCAAATTCACCGGTCAACCAATAATAAGTACGTCCAAACTGATCCTCACGCTTGTCAAAACGGTCGGCCCAAAACGCATGAGCCTGGGCACAAATCTGGATTCCTTTAATTTCTTTGGCTGGGAGATTCGGTATATTGACATTGAGGCACGTGTTCGCAGGGAATTCATTTTCTAAGGCACTGCTAATTAATTTTGAAATAAATTCCTCGTATTGCATAAAATCAGCTTCATCGCTGTAGGTTGAAAGTGAAAACCCGATCGATGGTAAGCCTTCCATGGCTCCTTCAATCGCTGCAGACATCGTTCCGGAATACAATACGTTGGTTGATGAATTCTCACCGTGATTAATACCCGATAATACTAAATCAGGTTTACGGTGCAACACTTCATAAATTGCCAATTTCACGCAATCTACAGGAGTACCAGATGATGCATAGGCTTCAACCTCTCCAAACATACCAACTCGATTTAAGCGAATTGGGTCGTTCAAGGTGATTGCATGACCCATTCCAGACTGCGGTTTATTCGGCGCAACAACTACAACTCTCCCTAGGGTTGAAGCGATTTTCACCAATGATTGTATACCCTTGGCGTTTACGCTGTCGTCGTTTGTTACGAGAATTAATTTTTGATTAGTATCCATGAGTTACAAAAATAACGATTATTCATGCCCTTGATTAATTTTGTAGCAGAATTAAAGAAAATGCAATTACTCCTGCCCCACCAAAAACTTGGATTTTGTCATGCCCCTGTATGCGCGGTTCGCAAAGAAACAACGGACCGATCTGAAATGGTAACACAATTAACCTTTGGTGAAACTGTTGAAATCGTTTCGCAACAAAACCATTGGGTCGAAGTGCAATCCTTGTCTGATGGATACCTCGGGTTTGTTGATCGCCGGCATCTTATTGGATTAAGCGAAAAGGAAGTAAGAACTTGGCATGATCTACGCACGATACAGCAAAGCTTAGCGCTTACACTCGATACGCCATGGGGAAAACAATTAATTCCGGCAGGAAGTTTTATTGGAATAGATTCCCTGTTTAATATCGGAAATCTAACGTTTAACTTGCTCTCAGGTCCAAATACCCAAAGTTCAGACGAATTGATCAATTCTTTTATAAATGTACCCTATTTGTGGGGTGGTAAAACCTCCTTCGGAATCGACTGTTCCGGATTTACACAACTCTATTACAGAGTCATTGGGATAAACCTTGCTCGGGATGCTTCTGAACAGCAACAAGCTGGGAATCCAATAGCAATAGATGAGGCCTTACCTTCCGATTTATTTTTCTTTCAAAACGACAAAGGGAACATAACGCATGTGGGAATATATCTTGGTGAAAACCAAATCATTCATGCATCGGGAAGGGTAAGAATTGACAGGCTTGAACATGGAAATATATGGAACGATGAATTAGCGGAAGTAACCCATCATTTTCACTCGATCAAACGATACCGCTAATAATCAAGATAAATTTTAGATATTTGTTAAAAAAGCGTTGAAATGAATGTGTTAGTTACCGGAGGAGCAGGGTTTATAGGAAGCCATTTGGTGCAACGTTTAGTGCATGACAAGCACAACGTAATCGTAATCGATAAT
>JAIXRD010000039.1 GCA_027485365.1 Cryomorphaceae bacterium
AAGGCATCTTGAGATATTTGTCTTAGATGAAGCCGATCGCATGCTCGACATGGGATTTATACACGATGTGAAACGCGTAATTAAACTCATTCCCGCTAAACGTCAAACCTTGTTTTTCTCGGCTACGATGCCAAAAGAAATCAAAACATTGGCTAGCACCATCTTAACAGATCCCGAACAGGTAATTGTAACGCCGGTATCTTCGACTGCCGAAACCATACAACAGGGATTATACTACGTGAACACGGCAGAGAAAAAAGATTTATTACTGCACCTTTTAAAAGAAGATAGCACCCCCTCGATCTTAGTTTTTACGCGAACAAAGCACGGGGCTGATCGAATCGTTAAAATATTAGCGAAAGCACAAATTACGGCGGCAGCAATTCACGGAAACAAATCACAAAACGCAAGACAAAATGCGTTAAACGGATTTAAAAACAACAAGCTTCGGGTGTTGGTTGCAACCGATATTGCCGCGCGGGGAATTGATATAGACGAATTGGAATTAGTGATCAATTACGACATACCAAACATACCAGAAACCTACGTTCACCGCATTGGTAGAACCGGAAGAGCGGGTGCCAGCGGGAGGGCCATTTCTTTTTGCGACCAAGACGAACGGGCCTATATTCGCGACATTCAGAAATTAATTGGCATTCAAATTCCAATTTTGAAAAATAACTAATTTAGCTGCCATTGATTAATAGGTGTTCGGTATGATGGCAATAGTAAAAAGACGTTTAAGTGTTACAATAATCATTGGAAGTTTACTTTGGTGCGTAAATACTTACGGTCAAGCCACACCGGGTGACAGCATCAAACCCAAAATGCTTAACAACTCGATTAATCTGAGTATTGGACCGGGTGGAATTTTAGCGCTTTATGTACCTGCAGGCATTTTTTACGAACGTATGTTCCAAGGAGAACGCTTTTTACCGAAACTAACCAAATTTGTGGATGTTGGCGTAGGCGCAGCAGCGTATTGGGAAGGAGAGAGCGCCTTTGTCTTTTCGCGTTACGGAATACTTACAGGACATAAGAAGTATCATTTAGAGGCCACCTTGGGCGCTGTTGGTTATTTGAATGGTGATATCGTTGGGGTGTTGCCTGCAGCGTCTATTGGTATGCGCAGACAAAAACCGAACAGTCATTATGTATTTCGTACGGGTGTAGGAATCCCAGAGGCGATTTATGTGAGTTGGGGTGTTAGTTTTTAAGCCCTTAACGTTTCATCTCCATAGAATCCTTTAGCTGAAGTTCGATATCGTACATGTTAAACCCCGTGCGCGTGGCCGTTTCAAATTCAATTAATGAAATCTTTTGATCCTCTTGGGGTAATGGCGCAAAGAACAAACTAAAAAACTGCCAGTCTGTTCGCGCCTTGTACATGTTTTTATTGGGTGCAGTCGCAATATTTAATTGATCTTGCATTCGAAACTTCTTGGTACTTGCCGAAGTAAGCAAATGCGTATTTGGATCGATATTAATCCACCAATCATAATCGTACATGGTGTCCATTTGATATCCGAAATCTAAACGCGTCGTAAATTCATTCAAGGTTACCCGTAATAGCTGTAACGTCTTTCTTCTAACATCCAAATGCCAAATCAGGGTTTTATCGCTTGTTTTCATATGCGTGTTTTAAGGGATTTTTGTTTTTCTATTAACCAATCAGGAGCTATGATCCGCAACGAAGGACCATAGGACCAAACCAAGTGAATTAATTCCATCGTAGGAATAAGCTTTAATTTAACGTGTGCACCACCATTGGTGAACTTGATAAGCTCTTGGGTATCATGAATGGGATAAGCGGTAAGGAACTTGGTTGTGAGTGGGTCGGCACGTAAGATAACCTCGACCGGTGTTTCTACTTCTAAAGGAAAAACGCCGTACATGTCATTTAAAAAACTAAGAATCTGACGGGTATTCCCTTTTTGGTATTTCTTATCTAACTTAATAGGTTCATAGATTCGGTCTAAACCAAAGGAGCGGAGCGCATTATGCGTTTCACTAAATCCGTATACATACCATCGATTTTCAAATTCTCTTACTACATAGGGATGAAGCACAATCGACTTGAATCGTTCATTTTTATATGAATAATGGATGAATGAAATTGGAATACCCACTTTACAGCAATCGATTAATAAATCCATAAACTCATATCCCCTGGAACGCGGAGGCTCCATGGTTTTTAATATAGGGTATCGTTCATTCTGGTCGACCTCTTCTAAGGAGGAGGATAGCACCTTTTCCATGGCATGCCTCAATTTATCTCCCAATTCGGTGCGCATCATACATTTAATTAAAACGAGTGATTCCGCAAGGACCGACGCATCTTCCGGTGATAATTTAACGCCATTAATCGTGAATTTTGGATCCGTATAAATGTATTCCTGTAGCTGAAAATCGAATTTAATCGGTGCTCCGAATCCGTTGGGACGATCTTTTTTCATCATGTTAATGTCTTTTTGAATCGTCTCACTGGACACCTCAATTCCTTGTTCCCTGCATACATCTATAATTCGCTGCATATTCGGTTTATGATAGTGTCGATCACAGATCACTTGATCAATAATCAAACATCTCCGCATGGCATTTTTACTAATTGGCATCGCTTTTTTTTACAAAAATAATAAACTTACAATACCCCGCACATACTATACGGAGTATTATTTTACAAAATATTTTCTCGCTGCATATTTGTTCAAAAATTAACCTATGGAAACAGAAATTAAAAAAACTAGAGAAAAAACGATTCAAGAAAAGCAACAAGAGGGCATTGTATTATACAACCCTGAGGGCACTAATTACAAAGCCTCACATGAGATTAAGTGCATCGAATGTACGGATGAATATACTCGTATAGATTTTATATACAAATCGCCCTCCTATTACATCAACGGTGGCTGGGTACAGATAGAACGAAATAGTTTTATACGTCCAGTCGGATCTGAAAAGAAGTACACCTTAATTCAGGCGATCAATATCCCAATTGCACCAACTAAACACTTCTTCAAACGAAGCGGTGAATACTTACATTACACCTTACTTTTCCCGGCATTGCCTAAAAGCACACGTAAAATTGACATCATCGAAAAAGAAGCGGCTGGCACCTACTTCAATTTTTATGACATTAATTTCTCAAAATGGATGACTATTCCGCATGCCGGTTCACAAGTATTATCTAACAATTAACCCAAAACATATGAAATCAATTTCTATAGCACACCAAGCCCATCTTCAAGCGCTACGTGCCTTAAGCAACCTAAAAGAACGAGAATTACATATTCACGAACTCATCAAAGAAAAGAATTATTCAGCCATCGTCAAGGAAAAAAAACACTACAACAAAATCGTTGAAACCCTCAAAGACTTAATTCGCAGTTTGAAAAAAGACTATAACGGCTTGAATTCCGAAGAAAAATTAAGTGAAGAAGGACAGACACTACGTCGCGTCTTCGTAAATCTTGAACATTTTGATGATACCATAATGCCTTAATTAACCTTTAAAATTTATAAAAAAATGGACTACATGTTTGTATTTAGTAAGTACGATAAATGGAAACGATTTGATGAATTCATCTTTGAAACCCACTGCTACACGGACAAAAAGGAACGTCTATCCCTACACCAGGAACACGTGTTCAATATTTCTTATTTAGCAAGAATCATAGGAAAACTTGAAATTTATCTTAATGACCGAAAAGATGTTGAGCAAGCATATTATGCCTGCAAATGGTTTGAGAAAGAATTTGAAGAACTCGGATATTCGCTCAGTTTCTTCAGGCGCTGGCTCGCTGAAAAGAGAGAAATCGAGGCGCCCTTTTAGGCTTCTTTATCTTCTTCTTTCTTTTTTAGCTGTAAACCACCGACCCCGAGAAATGCCAAAATCAAGATGAGCGATCCTACCATGGAATAGCTTGTCCCCGCGATAAACGAAGAAGGTTGAAACTTCCATACGATTTGATGTTTTCCAGCAGGAATCTCAAGTCCACGAAGCACATAATTGACCCGAGTATAAGGAACTTCCTTACCATCAATGGTGCACACCCAACCTTCTGGGTAATAAATTTCGCTAAAGACAGCAAATCCCTTGTGGGATGAATTACTTTGATACGTGATTTCCTTGGTTGCATACTTAGTCATTGCAATAACATCAGCTGAATCTGTAGCATAGGTCGCGGCAACGTTAATACCCGCATTGCTCACATCTACAATTACCTGATTTTTCGTATTAATTTTTCCCAGTCCGAGCAATTCCTCGTTGGCAGAATTCACCTTGGTGACTTTATTCACATACCACACGTTGCCATTCGCATAAGGATTAAGCATTGGTTCGTCAGTTCGTGTAAGCACCACATATTTTGTATTTAACATGTTCAAAATCTGACAGGTATCTGACATTTGTCCACCAGCTACAGAGATGGTATCGAAGATTTCTTTTGCTTTATCTTGTGGAATCTCCATAGTACGCGCATAATTTTGAAGCTTCGCCATTTTTATGGAACTGATCACACCGTTTGCTTTTTGCATTTCATCCTGTAAATAAAAATCTACTAGCTGTTGGTAACGCTTCACTTTTGCGCCGTGATACCCTCCGATTGATTTATGGAAGTAACTGGTAACGGTTTCATTAAACGGATTATCAAAGGTGAAGACGCGGTAATTTGAATTCAACTGAAGCGCTGTAAAACCAGCCATCAATTCAATGATTTCTGTGGGTTGATCTGCATAGAGCCCTTCTCGGTCAAAAACGGATCGAATTCGTGCAGTCTCCTTTTTAAAGGAAGGCAATAGCTTGGCTTCATTATTCAAAATCGATACATCGGCCTTTTCTGGCATGTAAGGAATTTGTGCAGCGCTCCGGTCCTCGTACTTCGCTAATTCCTCTGACATTTCCTCGATCGGATCTGCATTTAAATAACGTAAATCCACATTGATTTCATCTGCTGCAATAAACACTCCAATAAGTCCTAACCACACCCAACGGTTGACTTTGTAAAATGCCAAGAGTACAGCAACACCGGCCGCAATAAAAAACAGCAAGGTACGTCCTGCATCTGCTTTGTATATCGATTGACGAACATTAATCAATTCTGCCTTCAATCCTTCAATCATGGTTAATTGCGAAGGATCTTTAGACTGTTTTGCATACTCATTAAATTGCTTAATCTCTTCCCCAGTAATAAAATCTCCTGAAATGCTTGGCACAGCATATAATAACAAACCAAGTGCAAGCACACCCCCAAGCACACCAAATTGAAATTTACGAGTACCTTGCAGCTCCTCAGATTTCCAAAGACGATCCAGGAGCATCACTGCAACCATCGGCACCAACAGTTGTAAAATCACTAAAATCATTTTAGAATCCCTAAACTTATTGTACATCGGAAAATGATCAATGAACCAAAAGTTGAGGCCTCCGGTTTTAGACGCCAACAAGACACACAATATAGACAGCGCAATTACTGGAAACCGAAGGGTGTCTTTTACAAGAAACAAACCAACCAAAAACAGAAAGAAGGCCACTGCACCCAAATAGATTGCTCCCCCACTGAATAATTGTCCACCCCAATAATGATTAGATTGCGCGATTTGATCATAATACGTTGGATCTTCAATGCTTTCCATCGCAGATTCATTATTCCCGATGTAGCCTCCAGCACCACCTTTGGCATTCGGAATAAACAAGGAAAGTGCTTCCCTTGGGCCAAAATTATACTCAAGAATATAACTTTTATCCAAGCCAGATTTTGCTTTCGTCGCTTTATCTGTGCCTTTTGGAGCAACAGAAATGTCAGAATCTCCCCGCGTAGAGTATTTAGAATATTCATAGGTAGTCATTAAATTACTCGCTGAGGGTAGAATTGCTAATCCGGTTGCAAGCAGGAGTGCCCCTACAATTTTTGCTAGATCAATATACTTTTTCTCAATAATTAAACGGATCCCTTCGCCTAGAGCAATTACCCCCAAGAGAATAAATAGGTAATACGTGATTTGCAAATGGTTTGCGCTAATATTCAAAGAAAGGAAGAATGCAAAAACTACGCTTCCCCAAAGCCATTTACCCCGTGTAGCAAGCAATAAACCTCCTAGTGTTGGCGCCATAAAGGAAACTGCATTCACTTTGGTTATATGTCCCGCACCCAGATATAAAATATTAAAAGAAGCAAAGCCAAAGGCAATAGCCCCAACAGCCGCAATCCATGGATTAATTCGAAGACACATTCCGAGGATGTAAAATCCGAGCATGGTAACGAACATTACCCCTACCGGTGCGGTTAATCCCAAGCGCAACACGGTTGCCACTTGATTCATCAAATTCCCATTATGGATCACACTAATTTGATATGCCGGCATGCCGCTAAACATTCCGTTCGTCCATAAAGCTTCCTCGCCATTCACCGTGCGATAATCGGTAATTTCTTTAGCCGCTCCCTGGTATTGTTTTACATCGGACTGCTTTAATTGCTTTCCATCAAAGATCACTGGATGGAAATATCCTGCAGAAAAAACTACAAACACCAACAAGGCTATAACATGCGGAACAAACGCTTTTACATCAATTTTCATAATCGTATTATTTATGTTGGATTCGCGTAGCGAACCACTTCTTCATTACTAATTTCATCGTCGCACAAGATCACCAAGCGCTCCAATACATTTCTCAATTCCCTAATATTACCTGTCCAATCAATGGCCTGCAGTGCCTGAATGGCAGCAGGTTGAATTGGTTTCAATTTAATGCCTTGTTCTTGGCAAATCATGGATAGAAAATGTGCTACCAACAGTGGAATATCGTCTTTTCTATCATTTAAACTTGGTACATGGATCGGAATAACAGAAAGGCGATGAAACAAATCCTCTCTAAACCGTCCTTCGTTAATTTCCTTTCGGAGGTCTTTATTGGTTGCTGAAATGACGCGACAATCGACTTTAATGTCTTTTTCACCTCCAACACGCTGAATCACATTTTCTTGGAGCGCGCGCAGCACTTTAGCCTGAGCACTGGGAGACATATCGCCGATTTCATCTAGAAACAAGGTTCCTCCGGAGGCAAGTTCAAACTTTCCTTTTTTATCTTTTACTGCACTTGTAAATGCGCCTTTTTCATGACCAAACAACTCACTTTCTATGAGTTCAGATGGAATTGCAGCACAATTCACTTCAATAAAGGGCGCTTTATTCCGATTGGATTGGTCGTGAAGACTGCGAGCTACAAGCTCCTTACCGCTTCCATTGGGACCGGTAATTAAAACCCTAGCGTCTGATGGAGCCACCTTTGAAATCATGGTTTGAATTTCTAGGATTTGAGGGGAACCACCAATAATTCCATTTCCCTTAATTTTTTTTATGCTCGTTCTTAATGCCGCATTCGATTGAAGCAATTGACCCTTTTCTTTTAAGTGATTGATTGCTACCAAAATACGGTTTAAGTTCAATGGTTTTTCTATAAAGTCATACGCCCCTAAACGGAGTGCCTTAACTGCCATTTCAATGTTTCCATGACCGGACATGACAAAACTCTCTGGTTGGTGATCCAACGCTTTTAAAGATTGCATAAGCTCCAACCCATCCATCTTAGGCATTTTGATATCACAAAAAAGTACATCAAACGTTGTTTCTTCGCACTTAGCCAAGGCCTCTTGACCATCCGCTGCCTCATCCACTTGATGCCCCTCTAATTCAAGAATTTCTCGAATTGCCCGGCGTATTGCGCGATCATCTTCAGTTATGAGTATTCTCATCGGTTCATATCTTTTATGTCCACTCGGCGTTCAAGCATCGGAACGAATTTAAAGGTACCTAATTCTTCTGAGGTAAATTCAAATTCACTGGCTCTTTTTATACGCAACATACGTTGTTCCTCGCCTTCTCCTACTGGAATAACCATAATGCCTCCGACTGCCAACTGTTTGAGTAATTCTTCGGGAACATCAGGCGCACCGCAGGTAACTAAAATCCGATCGAAAGGCGCATAACTCGGCCATCCCTGATATCCATCTCCATATTTTAACCGTGGATCGTATTTCAAATGTTTGATCAGTTGTGTTGCTTTTAGATGTAAATCCTGATGGCGCTCTATGGAATATGCCCGAGCACCCATTTCACACAAAATACAGGTTTGAAAACCAGAACCTGTACCGATTTCTAAGACTTTCATCTTTGGACTTAAATCAAGTAATTCGGTTTGAAATGCAACAGTATATGGATGAGATATCGTTTGACCCGAACCAATATGAAATGCACCGTTGGTATAAGCCAAGTCATCCAACGCTAAATCCATAAAAAAATGACGAGGAACTGCATTGAATGCGTTCAGGATTCGTACGTCCTGTATTCCCATCTTCCCTAATTCCTCCACCAATAACTTTCGCTTACCTTGGTGCCGATACGTGTCTTTTAAGTGATTCATTGCAAGCGTCAAATTTACAAGTTTGTCGGGGAATGTACTTGAAATAACTACCTTTGTTTTGAACAAAAAGCGGTTGAATGAAGATATTGGTTACCGGTGGTGCTGGATTTATTGGTTCAAATTTGTGCGATGCCTTACTCGAACGCAACTACGAAGTGCATTGCATGGATAATTTATTGACTGGAAATTACAGCAACATTAGACATTTAGTCGGTAACCCTAAATTCACTTTTTTTGAAACGGACATTCGCTCCATCGATGCGTGTCACGAGGCCATGAACGGTTGTGATGTGGTAGCTCATCTTGCCGCACTTGGTTCTGTACCCCGTTCGATTAACGACCCATTAACCACGAACAGCATTAACATTGATGGATTTCTTAATGTTATTCATACCGCAAAAGAACTCGGCATTGCGCGCTTTGTATTTGCAGCAAGCTCCTCAACCTATGGCGATTCCGCTTCGTTACCTAAGCAAGAGGACATTATCGGAAAACCCTTGTCACCCTATGCGGTCGGGAAATATGTCAACGAACTCTATGCGCATGTGTATGCCTTAAACTATGGATTACCTTACATCGGATTGAGGTATTTTAATGTGTTTGGGAAACGTCAAGATCCACATGGCGCATACGCAGCAGTAATCCCAAAATTTATTCAGCAATTTTTAGATGGCGAGGCGCCTACCATCAACGGAGACGGAACAAATACGAGAGACTTCACACACATTGAAAACGTTGTTGACGCGACGATTCGCGCTATAGAAAACACGAAGGCAGATGCAGATAATCAGATTTACAACGTAGCTTATGGTTCAAGCACAAGCCTCAATGAATTAGTAGTACTTATTAAGGAAGCTATCGCTTCACGTAAACCACAAGCAACACTTCCTAACATAAATTACGGACCTTTTCGTAAAGGAGATATACCGCATTCTTTGGCTTCGATTGAGAAGATTAAAGCTCACCTCGGTTATTCTCCAAGCGTTTCGATTAAAGAAGGAATACAAAAAACGGTAGATTGGATTTTATCCTCAAAGGGATAACTCAATCTGTACCGGACAATGGTCTGAACCAAAGACTTGAGTTAAGATCGCTGCAGATTTCAATTGGGGTAAAAACGCTTTTGTCATCAAGAAATAATCGATTCTCCAGCCAATATTTTTCTCTCGAGCGCCTGCGCGATAACTCCACCAAGAATATTCGGCACGTTCCGGATGCATGTAGCGATACGTATCTATTAATCCAGCCGTTTCATAGGCATTCATCCCGTCTATTTCCTCTTGCATAAACCCAGCAGACTTGTTATAGTTTTCCTTTGGACGCGCTAAATCAATCGCTCGATGCGCTACGTTGAAATCACCACAAACCACAACAGGTTTTTCCTGCTCTAATTCTTTCAAATAATTTAAAAAATCCCGGTCCCAGCTTTGACGATAAGGCAAACGAGCCAACTCACTTCCTGAATTTGGCACATAGACCGTCACTAAATAAAATGAAGCAAATTCAGCACACACCACCCGACCCTCATGATCATGATCTGGCACCTGCATATCATAGGCAATATGCAAAGGTTTTTCTTTGGTAATAATTGCCGTGCCAGAATACCCTTTTCGTTCTGCTTCATTAGCAAATACGTGATAAGCACCCAGCGGCAACAAGGCTTCTTTAACCTGTTCCACTGTTGCTTTGGTTTCTTGCAAACAAATGATATCGGGCTGCAAAGACGTCATATCTTGAATAAACGACTTGCCTGTAATGGCACGAATGCCGTTGACGTTGAAAGAAATTATTTTCATTAAAAGAAATTTAAAAAGTTATTCCACACTCTTCTAAACCAACCTTCTGAATTGTCATCCATGTCTGCATCCAACATGGCATCATCATGCAAGGGACGCTTTGCGCGTTTTCTAATAAAAACAAAAAGCAATGCAATAAGTGCAAAAAAGGAAAAGAGTACAAGTCCCTCAAACATCGAAAAATATTGTAAAAATTCCATTATTGCACGTTAATTAATTTACCCTTTCCGTATTGAACATTATTGATAACCGAAGGTAATCCGTAGTAATACACATTACCAATTCCATTCAATTCAACATTTAAGGGAATCCCGACTGCTTTTACCCGTTGATCAATGGATGACGAAGTTATCAACTTCACTTGATTTGATACAGTCACTTGACTAAAATCAAACTTCCCATCCCCCATAAGATTACCCCGCAATGTTTGTGTTTCACCTTTCAAGGTTAAGCGACCCCAACCGTGTGTGTTGATGGCATTTATATCAATTGCTTTAACGTTCAATTCCATATGTCCGGCACCGTCACGAAGTGTGAGGGTTAAATAATCTGTAATCAAGGTATCCTCATTGTAAAGGTGCTCTGTCCCTTCAAACAAAATATTTATGAGCTTGGTGTAATGAATTTCAACTTCCGGAATCTCATAGGACCTTAAGTAATTACATCGGTTTTTATTCTCAATGGTAAGCTGTCCATTTTCACCGATCACCTCAACAAAATTCAATAAATTATTTCCTCCACGCACAATGACTTTATTGGTTGAATCCTGAATCAATTTATAGCTAAGATGCTCTTTTAAATGCAATTGATTGAAGGAACCAAAATCATAGGTCCGAATGGATAATTCACCCGATTTCTTGAAGCATGCACGTTGCTCCGGCTTTTTACAAGAACAAACTAAAGCAATCAATATCAATAGATTAAACCACTTCATTTAGCCCTATAATTAAAGGTGTATCCGATTCCATACTCCAAATAATCCGCCCTGGCCCAATGGGTTTTCAAGGTAAGATTCAATAGCAACCCGTTCTTGAGGTAATACCGCGCACCGATGCGGTGATACATAGGGTCTTCCGGACTAAATTTATCGCGCAAATACGCACCCATGCCAAACACAAAATGAAACCGATCCAAAGGAACTAAATATGCTGCATACGCACCAACTTGTAAAATATCGAGCTGCGATTTTGCGATATAGGGTTGGTAATCCATTATGGCTTGCTTGGATATTAGATCCAAGGCCAATTCTATCCCTGCCTTATGTCCAAAAAAATGCTTTCCTGACAGATTAAGCGCATAGACCGGATACCTTCGTCCACCAATTGGCATCATTTGCTTGCCGCTTAAAATTGCGGTAACGCTATAATACCATCGTTTATAGGCAAGATTCATTGGGATCCTGGCCTCACCCTCATAGGGGTCGAATTTCATTTTATCCACTGGAATTATCGTACGTGCATACCCGATAGAAACGAACGGCATATTAATTCCGAAATTAGGAACTTTCCATGCAGCGTTACTGAAATGCGTAATATCTATTCCAATATTAAACGCATTCTTTTTATATTGATACGTACTTTTTATTGCTAAGCACATTAAGCCATTAATTTTTGTAGCAATCGCAACATTGAGCGGATTTTCAATGGGATCATATGGTCGATTATTGTACCCAAGCCCCAATCCAAATTTAAAATCCATTCGATAATTTCTAAATGAAATCATAGGCAATTCCGTGAAACCATATACACCCAAGTAATTACCAAAAATCTCTTGATTTCCAACCTGACCGTAAAACAAGGTTCCTCCAAACGTAGGATAATTGTATGCGCGCTGGTAGGCTTTATGGCCGCGGGAACGAAGCACATAGCTCAATTCTCCTGCCCATGCAGGATTTTTTGGCATATGAGCCATTACGCCGCGATGTGCTGCTAAAAAACCTAGTTTTTGCCGGTATTCAATCGCATGCTCAAAATTCGTTTGCGCAAAACTTGCCCCTGTTAGTCCAAGAATGAAAAAAAGAAAATTAAATCGCATACAAAACAAAGTTAATAAAGCTAATCATTCAAATCACGCAATCGCGTTACATTTGTACATGGATAAACGACTACTCGCATTTGAACGCTTATTGACCATCATGGATGAACTTCGTGAACAATGTCCGTGGGACCAAAAGCAAACTTTTGAAACCCTTAGAAATCTAACGATAGAGGAAACCTATGAATTAGCCGATGCAATTACCAAGAATGACTTGCAAGAAATTAAAGGAGAAATTGGTGATCTTTTTCTTCACATGGTTTTTTACAGTAAACTCGGATCGGAAGTGGGTGCTTTTGATGTGACTGATGTCCTGAATGGAATTTGTGATAAATTGGTACACCGCCATCCGCATATTTATGGGGATGTAACGGTTTCTGGCGAGGATGAAGTTAAGGCAAACTGGGAAAAGTTAAAATTAAAAGAGGGCAAGAAATCTGTACTTTCAGGAGTCCCTTCCTCCCTGCCTGCCTTGGTAAAGGCGACACGGATTCAAGAGAAAGTCAAGGGTATTGGCTTTGAATGGGACAATAAAGAAGACGTTTGGGCCAAGGTAAAAGAAGAACTGGCTGAATTTGAGGCCGAAGTAGCGCTTGGATCAACAAAACAAGAAGAAGAATTCGGTGACCTCTTATTCTCTCTAGTAAATTACGCACGATTTATCAATCTCTCTCCAGAATCCGCACTTTCCTATACCAACCAAAAGTTCATTAATCGATTTCAATGGATGGAAGAAGCAATAAGCAACGAAGGGAAATCCTTGTCGGAAATGAGCTTGGAAGAGATGGATGTGTATTGGGAACGAGCCAAGATAGCCCTGAGAAAGAAATAGGACATCAAGATATTTGGACATTAGGAATTAAATCGACTTCGAATTTAATACAGTAATTATAGTGGGCGCTAACCCAACTTTAAATCGAAATATAAAGGTCTATTTCCTAAAAAAGCTTTTTTAATTAATTCAACTTAAAATGCTTATCCGCCTCATCGGCTACATAGTCGCCAATTGCTAATGAAGCTGTAGCGGCTGGTGACGGTGCGTTCAAGACATGAATCGAATTTCCGTGGTACTCAATTCTAAAATCATCTCGGGTATCGCCGTCCTCAGCTAATAATAAGGCCCTTACCCCTGACCTCCCCGGCTTGATATCGTCCATGGTTAAGGAAGGAATCATTCGCTGCAAGGTTTTAAGGAATAATTTCTTAGAAAATGCGCGACGGTATTCGTTAATACCAAAGGACATATTCGAGAAAAATAATTTCCATGTTCCCTTGTATGTCAGGGCATCCCAGGTATCGCGAAGGGAGAAATCAGTTTTCCCATAACCTTCTCGTTTAAAGGTAAATACCGCATTGGGACCACATTCTATCTCACCATCTGTCATGCGGGTAAAATGTACTCCAAGAAAAGGGAAATCGGGATTTGGTGTCGGATAAATCAAGTGTTTTACTTTATGTTTTGCTTGATCGGTTAGTTCATAATAATCTCCGCGAAACCCAACCACTTGCTCCTTTAATTTAACGCCATCTTTTCGCGCTAAGCGATCCGCTTGTAATCCTGCGCAATATACAGCAAACTTGGATTCAAATTCTCCATTGTTGGTAGTAAACAGGGTGCCGTCAGCAATTTTCATCACCGATTTCACTTCCGTGTTAAGCATCAATTTTGATGCTGGATTAATCGCTAACGCTAACTCTACCATTTTTGCAGTTGCTGCTCTAAAGTCAATTATTCCTGTGCAACCTACGTGTAAGGCAGCAATGCACTCCACATGCGGTTCAATTTCCTTAACTTCTTCAGGCGTTATTTTGCGCAAGCCTTCAATCTCGTTTTGAAGCCCAGTTTGGTAGATTTTCTCCAGGTTTTGTAATTCTTTCTCTTCGGTGGCTACCACTACTTTTCCGCAGACATCATGGGGTATTCCGTATTCCTTAGCAAAGGCAACTAACTCACGGCGTCCCTGAATACAATTTCGTGCCTTTAACGAGCCTGGTTTGTAATAAAGCCCGGAGTGAATTACCCCAGAATTATGTCCAGTTTGATGATCTGAAAGTAAATTCTCTTTTTCAAAAAGAACTAACTT
>JAIXRD010000258.1 GCA_027485365.1 Cryomorphaceae bacterium
CTTTTCGTTTATGTCCGTCGAAATACGGTCGTAAACTTTCTGTTTAAGTGTGCTAATATACTTCTGTTCGTTGTCGTTCATTGTGGTCTTTTAAGCGAGTATTTAACATTCGGCGCGCTGGCGATCGACTAAGGAATGATTTAGGTTATTTCTTACACGCTCGGTAGACGTTGTTTATATAAGTTATTCATTGCACCGTTAAAGTACAATATAAATTCTATGCTTCTAAATGGCGTTATTGAATCTACTTCTATCTTAACTAAGAATTAATTTTTTTTTTTAGTATTCTACTTATTTATTTTAATTCTTTTTATCGGAAGTACATAGTGAGATTCAGATTTAACCCTGGTTCTATCATATTTTGCACCATACAATCGATCATTATGAAAATCACTATCAAAAGAAAACACAAATGCATTATTTCCTAAATTTTGATCACTAGATGTCCAAATAAAATTATCAATAATCATCCCCCCAAATTTTTCAAACCCACCTTTATAACTGCTATTTCTAAGATGCTTAACATTGAATTTATGAATTCCAGTAATATGTATTGCTTCACGTGCCATTTTAAGTTCATCATAAGACGGTAAAAACCAACCTATTTTATCACAAGCTGTAGCAGCATTTTGTTGTAATATTTTTTTTGTGGAAAAAAAGCCTCGCTCAATCTTTATGCTCGCATTTTCTAAAATATTTTTAGTGTTCAACTCACCACTGCCAAATTCTAATGAGTTTGAACAATTAATATATGTTTCACTATTATAATATCCTCCCCATGGTAATTTTCCTTTAAGAGGTTTTTCCTTAATTATTAGAAACTCATTATTTATTTCATCTTTATAAAATATTACCCCCCCAGCGTAAACAGATCCGATTTTCAATTCATCAATTGAGATTGCTTTGATTTTCTCATTGAAAATTTGTTGCATTTTTTCGAAAGAAAGTTGTTTCGCATTTTTTAACTCATTAATTATTGATTCAATTTCTACAGTATTTAAAGTTGCAAATGATTTCAGTTTTATAGTTTCAATTGTTTGGTCGATTTGAATTAATAATTCTTTTGATTTCGTGTTAATGTTTTTATCCAAATTGACATATTTTTCAAATTCAATAACTTTTAAATCATACGGTTTATCTAACAATTCAATTAAAACACTAACATTATTATTTTCTTCAGTGGAATTACTTATTTTAAATTTCTCAATAAGTGTTTTTATTTTTTCGTTTATTTTTTGATTTTTTTTATCGATTAAATTTAAGACAGTTAATTCGCTTATAAATTCCATTTCTTTGAAAACTGCTAGTGCAAAAACAGGTTTTTTTTCTATACAGATATCTAAATTTTTAATTGCCACATCAATTTCATTATTTCTAATTTGATATTTAGCAAGCAAAAATCTAAACTCTAAGGTTTCATTATATTTAAGAGCTTTAGTTTGATAATTTACAGCTTCATCAAAACGACCAAGTATATATGCGGCTAAAGCAGCTTTATCATATGAATCAGCAGCTAAATGTCCAATTAATTGCTCAGAACTATTTAGTTTAGAATTTGTGGTTTTAAAATTATTAGTCAAGGCATTAATTAATCGCACTGCATTAATATCACTTTCAACGCTGGCATATTTTGCGGCACGAATAAAATAATCAAGCGCTTTTTCAGGATGGATATATTTTTCTACATATAAGTATATGCACCCTATTCGATGTAGAACAAAATAATCCTGTTTCAATAAGGATTCCGCTTTTAGAAGTTCCTCAAGAGCATCTGCGTATAGGTCAGCATCTTTAGACGCATTAACGAAAAATTTGACACCAAGTTCAATACTGCGTTGCCTTTCCTTTTCACTATCCGGTACACGTAATAATTCTACGATATTTTGTAAAAGTAAATTACTCAATTTTTGCTGTTCAATTTGAATGTCTAAATTTCTATTAATAAAGGTTAATGTTTGGTTAACTATATTTAAGCCCCCCATTATGTTTGCTTCTAAATTTTTAATTGCAAGAACCTGTTCCTTGGATGATTCATTAATATATTTTCCTATCGTATCTGCACCATATTTTGCAAGTGAAATATCTCTTGTATAGTCTAGGTAGCTATCGATTAGATTCGCATTATCTTTCCATGGTCTCCAATAACCAAAAACAAATGAAGGTTTTGAAATTTTCATATTATAATTTAATGATGAGTAGATTATTTATCCTAGTTTGAATTATTTTCAATTACCACTAACTTGTTTGCAAGCGATATAAATCTTCGCTTATACACCCAAATCGGCTGTATTTGTGCTAGTTCATTGCGCTTGTACGAAAATACGATTTTTCTTTTCTAAGGCCTTTTATTGTTTTTTATCGCGGGTTCAACTCAGCCCAGTGGTTCATAGTTGGTAATTGGTTTGTAATCTAGGAGTAACATACCATGCCTTTGGGATAGGTGTTGTTGTGCGTTTATGGAATCCTTAGTTTAATTTCTCAAATTTGATATCATCAACCCAAATCGTCAGGTTGTTGTCTTTTGAGTTTGCTGTAATTCCTATTTCACAACTACTATACATTCCCTTGGTTCCTTGTTGAAAATACAAAATATCTTTGGGTAAAGTTCTATTGTTTTTACTGTCAATAATTAATTGTCCATTTTGCCATAAACGCACTGCACCTTTGTTTTTTTGAGAGAGCGTTACTTCCCAAACTACTTGTACCCATTGGTTTCTTGGAAAATCAATTTCTTGTCCAGTTTGTTGTGTAATATCTTTTTCATTAAACTTATATTCCACTCTTAATTTATTGTCGACTAAAGCCAATCTCATGCCTGGTCCGGCACCAATGGCCGCTTGTTCTTCTAAATCCATTAAAAACAGCCAATCCAGTGCATTCGTCCCTTCAATAAAATACCAAGCACTCATTCTTACAGTTTCTCCATCCCAGAACGCCATATTTTGTTTTGCTATACTGGATTTAGATGCGCCATCATTGTCGGATTTTTTTGCTACAAACTTTAGTGATTTATTTCCTGAATGCACCTTGGTAGTGTCAATCGTAATGTTGTTTTCCGCTCTTGTAAGTTGAGTAAAAGACCAATATTGGTCATTAGGTAAAAGTAAGTCGCTTAGTATTGAATATGATTCAATGTCGTCTTGAAAAAAATCAGGTCCATCAAAGAATTTTTCCTTATTACACCCAGTAAAGATTATGGCAACAAATAATATAGTTACTATTTCTATCTTCATTTTACGTTATTGTTTAAGGTATAGCCAATGCTTAGGCCTCCCCATTGTTGAATTTGAAAGTCAACGAGATACGAAATAAGTGGTGTGTAGGTCACACGATAAAACCATTTTTTATTTTCGGATTGGTAGCGATATCCAATTGCTGCGGTTGTCATAGCAAAAAAACTTCCTTTTGTTGTAATGGTAATGCCTTGACCTAAACCCAATTCCAGTTTGTGTGATTTTTTACCGATTAGTGAATTGATCATTAGTGGAAATACGATGCCCGTCCCGTTATTCTTGTCTATAGGCGCAAGACTCAATCCTGCCCGCCAAGTGAGTTCCGAATTGTTTTTCTTATGAAAATGTGTTTCATAGTTAACCGAACCAACACCACCGCTGCCTGCGATTTCAAGGAATACCGATTTTTTTTTATCGGAATTTGTCTGTGCAACGCTTAGCTGTGTAAACACGGTCAGGAGCATTATACTAACAGTTATTTTCATAATATTATCAGGACCTTTGCTAATATATCAAACCGATTTTAGTGGTTGATGTTATTTTTAAATTGTCGTAAAATTTCTTTCGCTTGTTCTAAATGTCTTTGTTCGTGTGAAACAATAATGTCAAATGCTGTTTCTAATTTGTAAACTATATTCTTGTTAGCTGGGGAAGAAATCACAACTCCTTTCTCAATAAGTTCTTTTGCACCATCTATTTTCTGTATAAGTTCAATTTGATGATTTTGAAACCTGTTCAAAATGTCACTATTTACATTACTTGCTGTTGGTTCCCATATTGGGAACGTCTTCATTTTCTTCTTCCTATCTGGCTGAACTGCATTTAATACAGTCTTACCTAAAAAGGAAACTATGAAGCCAATTTTTGCGATGAAAGGTGTTTTATATGTCCCTGCTTTTAGGGAAGCTAAAACAGGATAATACGATTCATTGGTTACAATCAAATGGTCTAAATTCTGAGCAATACTCCAAACAGTAGAATTCGGTTTCCAATTCAATTGTTCATTTGTCAAGGATCCAAATTCAGATAAGTATTGTCTTGAAATGTCGCTTAAGGTAGATGTCCAATTTTTCATTTTAATGATAGCTGTTTTTTATGTGTACTCTTGCCAAGCTTTTTTATAGGCTCTATAAATCTTCGCTTATATAACCAAACGGCTGTATTTGCGCTAGTTTATTGCGTATACACGAATATACGATTAATCTGTTTTTAAGGCCTTTTTTTGTTTTTTATCGCGGAATTCACACAAGGCACAACATTGCGTATTTTTGTAGCATGGAACCCATACGGAACAAAGTAAAAGAAAGCGGCCTAATTCAATTGGATTTGGAAGATTTCTTACCCAACGAAGCTCCTATAAGCTTGGATTTAAGTGAACAACTTTGGCAAGGGTTTGTGTTGAAAGAAAAAGAATTCAGATCCTGGATTAAAGAAACCGATTGGTCCATCTACGCCAATAAACCGGTTAGAATCCATTGTTCTACCGATGCGATTATTCCAACCTGGGCCTATATGCTCGTAACTGCTGCCTTGGCGGAACATACCACGGATGTTATTTCTGGAAACGAAGTTTCCATGGAACACTATCTAATTCGCAAGGCACTAAATAATTTAACGTTATCGAATTTTGTGGATCAACGCGTCATCGTAAAAGGCTGTGCTAAATTGTTGGACCAAGAACATGCCTTGACACAATTAGTATTGGCCTTAAAACCTTACGTTAAATCGATGATGTTTGGTGAACCGTGTTCTACGGTGCCGATTTTTAAGCGTTAAGCTTCTTCTTCAACTGAGCCTGGTACCAAAATTCTACCGCAGTGCTCGCACACTAAAATTTTCTTCTTGGTAACAATGTCTAATTGACGTTGAGGTGGGATTTTGTTAAAACATCCACCACAAGATCCGCGCATCACTTGAACTACAGCAAGACCGTTTTTAGCGTTGTCGCGTAGACGAGAGTATGCAAAGATTAATCGCTCTTCGATGTTCTTTTTAGCCGCCTCAGATGCTTTCATTAATTTATCTTCATCCTTCTGCGTTTCGCTAACGATATCGTCAAGCTCTTTTTGCTTGATTGATAAATCTGATTTACGCATCTCTAAACGAGCTTGCGCTTCATCAAGAATTTCTTTCTTCCCTTCGATTTTTATCTTCGCTTCTTTGCTTCGCTTCTCGTGCAATTTGATTTCTAACTCTTGGTATTCAATCTCTTTGCTTAATGATTCGAATTCACGGTTATTTCGAACATTGTTTTGACGCTCTTTATATTTCGTGATTGCGGTTTCAGATTCTTTGGACGCATTTTTACGCTCTGCAATCTCATTATCCAATTCCTTAATTTCATCTTGAATTTTTCCAACACGCGTTTCTAAGCCGCCGATTTCATCTTCTAAATCACGAACTTCAAGAGGTAATTCCCCACGGATTGTTCGAATTCGGTCAATTTCAGAGTCAATTTTTTGAAGCTCAAAAAGTGAATCAAGCTTCTCGGCAATGCTAACTTCTTTTTTACTTGCAGTGGCCATATTCAAAGGAAATTTATCGGATTTGTATTATTTACAGTTAAACGGACGGCAAAGGTAGGAAATTTTTCCCTAATTATTTCAACTAATAATGCAGAAGTATATTGCTCACTTTCATAATGACCAATATCGGCAATGATGATCTTGTTTTCTGCACCAAAAAACTCATGGTATTTGAAGTCTCCACTAATGAAAATGTCAGCGTTTTGTTGGATTGCCTGAGGTAATAGAAAACTACCAGCGCCACCGCAAAGTGCTACGGTACGTATGGGTTTATTCTGCAATGCTGTATATCGAATCACCCCACAATTAAAGGTTTCTTTTAGATGGGATAAAAACTCGAGTGCATCCATGGGTTCGGGAAGTTCGCCAATCATTCCGCTGCCAACCTGTGCATTACTGTTTTCAAGGGCAATTAAATCATAAGCCACCTCTTCGTACGGATGCGCTCCCTTCATGGCTGAAAGCACCGCACCAATGGTGTTTTTTTCAAGCAAATACTCCATTTTCGCTTCCTCTTGCCGAGTGGGTACATGCGCTTCACCGATGCTTGGATTCGCTTTTTCATTGGGGGTGAATTTCCCAATGCCGACCGTAGTATAGCCACAGTTATAGTAATTCCCAATGTTCCCAGCGCCGGCAGCACATACCGCTTCATGTACGCGTTCTTCGGAGTCTACAGGCGTGTAGACAACCAATTTGAAAAGGGTATGTGGTTTAGGCTGAAGTATACGGCATTGACGAAGACCAATTGTTGAGGCAATTTTTGAATTTACCCCATCAATGTGATTGTCTAGATTGGTATGTATTGCATAGATGGCAATGTCCTGTTTGATGCATCGATGCAAGATGCGTTCGATCTCTGTTGAAACTCCAATCCGTTTTATGCCTTTAAATAGGATTGGATGATGCACCAGAATTACATTACTGCCTGTCTGTATGGCTTCTTCTACAATATCCTCCGTGCAGTCCAGCGCCACAAGCACGCTTGTGATGTCCATGCTTGGATCGCCAAGTTGTAATCCTGAATTATCGTAATCTTCCTGAAGGTTCAGAGGAAATCGTTCTTCCAAATAAGCCGTGAGCTGAAATAATTTCATTAAAATGTTTTTGAGATACCGAGTGTGAATCCCATGGCATTTGCCTTGTGAATATAGGGATTGTATTTACCATAGGTATTGGAAAGTTGTTGTCTGTAAAAGGCTTTTAAAATTATTCCCAAACCTTTTTCTCCGGTATATTGTATTCCTCCCTGAAAATAAACTTGAAATACAGCCGACGAATAATCATTGTTCTTGATTTTAAGGGTTTCCTTTTCGTTAGCACCCACCGCAGTCGACCAGTTTATTTGTTGGATGCTTCGGTTGAAAATCATTGGAGCAATTCCAGCGCCAACAAATACCCTAAATGAACTCCCGTATTGTAGGTTAAGTGCTAAGGGCAATCCAAGGTATCGGTATCGATTGGTATAATTTATACTGCTGTCGCTGTTGGGGTCCTTAAATGCATATTGCTCGCCTTGCTGAAGCCATAATAATCCCGATTCAAATCGGATCCATTTCCCTAAGCCGGTTTGAATCCCTAGGCCATAACTCCATAAGGTTAATGGGGTTTCATTGGCTCGTTCACCCAAGGGAGTATTTAGAAATTCGGCATTAGGCACCAAGGTACGAAACGACTGATTTCGCGTGAATTCCAAAGCTACTTGGGTTGCCATTTTCTGTTGTGTCCACCCACTTTTTTTCTTGGCTTGCTCATTAATTTCAAGTTGCCCAAAGCTTGACTGAAAGGCAAGGGTAAGAATAAGGCAGCACAATAATAGATATCTAATCATGGAGTAAATTTACGAAAGAATGCTTAACCTATATCAATGGGATTTTGCTAATTCAGCCCTACCTTTGTTGCATTAAAAAAATTATAATTATGACAACTTGGAAAATTGACAACATGCACAGTGAAGTAGGCTTCAAAGTGCGACACATGATGATTTCAAACGTATCTGGAAGTTTTGCTTCGTTTGATGCAACCTTAAATGCAGCGGATGAGAACTTAGCAGATGCATCCTTTGATTTTTCTGCAGCTATCGATAGTATTCAAACTGGCGTTGCGGATAGAGACGGTCACTTAAAGTCAGGAGATTTCTTTGATGCGGCTGCTTATCCAACCTTATCGTTTAAATCGACTGAAGTAATTCAACACGGTGGGGAGTGGAAAATTAACGGGGATATGACCATTAAAGGAGTTACACATCCGCTTACCTTGACTGCAGAATTCGCAGGAATCGCAGTGGATCCTTACGGGCAAACTAAAGCAGGATTAACCATTACAGGTAAAATCAAACGTTCTGATTTTGGATTGACATGGTCTGCAGTAACTGAAGCTGGTAATGTTGTTCTTGGTGATGAAATCACCTTAATGAGTGAAGCACAGTTCGTAAAGCAAGCATAAGATAAAGTTTATCAAATTCAAAGGGCCTTCGGGCCCTTTTTTTATGCCAATTCGGCCAATTCAATCCACCGATTCGTCTTGGTGTCTAGGTGTTCTACAACCACTCCGATGCGTTGCCCCAAACTCATGAGGTCCTCATTAGATAAATCACCTTTGGACAAAGCAGCTGTTAGTTCTTCTTTTTCGGTTTCAAGTAAGGCAATGTCTTTTTCCAGTTGATTGAATTCAATTTGTTCCTTGTAACTCATTCGTTTCTTCTCGGAACTTTGTTTGTTTTCTTTCGGTTTTTCTACTTGAACTTCAAGTGTTTTTGGTTTGCGTTGTTCCATCCGATAAGCGGAATAATTCCCTGTAATATCTGCAATCTTACCTTCTCCTTCAAACACGAATAAATGATCTGTAATCTTATCCATGAAGTAGCGGTCATGCGAGATCACCACTAAACTTCCTTCAAACAGGGATAAATAACTTTCCAGCGCCGCCATGGAGAAAATATCCAAGTCATTGGTAGGTTCATCCAGCACCAAGAAATTGGGGTTTGCCATCAATACACGCAGTAACTTCAATCGACGTTTTTCACCACCACTCAATTTTGAGACAAATTGATAATGCATATCTCTTGGGAAGAGAAAGCGCTCAAGTAAATGTGCGGCCGACAATTGCCTCCCTTTTTCTAAGGGGATGAATTCTGCGACTTCTTTTACAATGTCTATCACTTTGGCATCCGCCTTGAATTCAATAATATCTTGTGTGTAGTGACCAAAAAATATGGTGTCGCCCACCACGATTTTCCCGCCTTCGGGCGCTATCTCACCCAGAAGTAATTTGATGAAGGTGGTTTTTCCGGTACCGTTATTTCCAACGATTCCAAGCCGTTCTCTTCGCTGAAAGTTATAAGAGAATCCATCCAGAATTTTCTTTGAACCATAGGATTTCTTCACGTTATGGAATTCTACGATTTTCGTCCCTAAACGCTCCATTTTTATTCCAAGCTGTAATTCTTCAGAACCTACTTTTCTTGAGGCGGCGTTCTTTACATCTAAAAAGGCGTCAATACGAGCTTTTTGTTTGGTCCCACGTGCTTTTGGTTGTCTTCTTATCCATTCTAGTTCCGTTCGGAACGTATTTTTAGCTTTCTCAATGCTGGATGCGAGTTGCTCTTGACGCTCTGCTTTTTTATAGAGGTAATAGGAGAAATTCCCATTGTATTTATAAAGTGTCTTGTCTTCAAGTTCAAGTATTACATCACACACGGCTTCTAGAAAATATCGGTCGTGCGTAACCATGAATACCGTAGCTTTACTTGCCGATAGATAGGATTCAAGCCATTCGATCATGTCTAAATCCAAGTGATTGGTGGGCTCATCCAGTACCAAAAAGTCTGCCCCCGCAAGCAATACTTTCGCTAAAGAGATTCGTTTTTTTTGTCCGCCGGAAAGGGTTTTAATTAGGGAATCAGCATCTAATTTTAAAATCCCTAGAATTCGTGAAATTTCCGCTTCTGTTCCCCAACCGTCAATGGCCGTTATTTCATTACTGAGTCGTTCAACTTCATCCGTATCTTCTGCCTCTAAAGCCTTATTGTAGGCAGAAAGTAAGCCATGACTTTCGTTGTAATTATCTGAAACAATATCCCAAACAGTCGACTCCGGGTTGTATTCATCCGTTTGATCCATCCACGCGATGCGTATTTCTTTTCGAAAAACTACCGTGCCGGAATCCGCCGATTCTTTGCCATACAAACAACGCAACAAGGTAGATTTTCCCGCTCCGTTTTTCGCAACAAGCGCCACCTTCTGACCTTGATCGATTCCAAAGGTAAGTTGTTCAAATAGGATACGTTCTCCAAACGATTTGGAGAGGTTTTCAACGGAGAGTACATTCATGGTGTTTGTGCTTAACGCAAGCGATCGATCGAGTCAATTATTAGTTTGTCTCTTAGCACTCCCTTGTATCCAAAATATGTAAAAGGTAGTGTACAGGATAATAAGTAAAAACCAAGCCGTACGGAATTGTTGCTGTCTGAAGGTGCATCAACGAATAGATAAGTACTCCAGATAACGAACAGCAATACAAGAAACGCGTTGAGCATAAGCGTCAGGCGAGCAAGACTAAGCTGACGATTGATTTTCTTGTACGACATCAGCGTGATAAAGAGTAAGAAAATCATGCCTATGGCAAGTAAGAATAAGGGAATCATTTCACTTGAAACAAACTTCTCTTCGTTGTTAGTAATATAATAAGATGATCGTCCAAACAAATCAACAGTGCTAACTTCTTGTCCACCCTTTGCTTCAAATTTCAAGAAATTTAATCCAGCGAATAGTGATCCAAACAGCGACATGGAAATTAAAAAGTGAATAGAATAATTGCGTCCGAACATAGCGTTATTTTCTACAAAGATAAGCGCTTATTTAATAAATAGGCATCAAGAATTACCAAGGCAGCCATAGCGTTCACAATTGGAACCGCCCGAGGCACCACACATACGTCGTGCCGACCACGAGGAGCAAGTGTAATTTGTTCACCAGCAGCGTTCATGGTTGTTTGATCTTGCATAATGGTGGCAACCGGCTTAAAGGCCACTCTGTATGCGATGGGCATTCCATTAGATAGTCCACCTTGGATGCCTCCGGAGTAATTAGTTGCTGTATTAAATCCCTCCGTAAAGGCATCGTTATGCGCACTTCCCTTCATGCTAATCGCTTCAAATCCGCTTCCAAATTCAACACCTTTTACCGCATTGATTGAAAGCATGGCTTTACCCAGTTCCGCATGCAATTTATCGAATACTGGTTCTCCTAATCCAGCAGGTACGCCCTGAATAATTCCTCGAATCGCTCCGCCCAAGGTATCTCCTTCTACTTTAGTTTCTTCGATTAAGGCAATCATTTCGTTGGATGCGGTTTGATCCGGACAACGAACTAAGGATTGATCAATATGAGCTATACTAAAAAAGTCTGTTGAATTAAACCGACAACTTCCAATTTGATCCACATAGGTTGAGAACGTTATTCCTACATGTGCCAATAGTTGTTCTGCAATGGCCCCTGCTACTACTCGACATACCGTTTCTCTAGCGCTTGATCTTCCACCTCCGCGTGGATCACGGATACCATATTTCTTGTCGTAGGTAAAATCAGCGTGAGATGGCCGATATGCGGTGTTTAGTTGTTCGTAATCTTCCGGGCGTTGGTCATGATTTCGAAGGATGAATCCAATGGGTGTACCGGTAGTTTTCCCTTTGTAAATACCCGACAGAAATTCAACTTCATCGTGTTCATTTCGCGGTGATACAAGTGCCGATTGACCAGGCCTCCGTCGATTTAATACGGCTTGTATTTGTTCGAAATCCAAGGTAACGTTCGGTGGGCATCCCTGAATAATTCCGCCCAACGCAGCACCATGTGATTCACCAAAGGTGGTTAATTGAAATAGCTTTCCGAAGGTTGACCCTGACATGGCTCAAAGTTACGGCTTTTCAATGGGTTTCAAAAAATTGATGTTTCGTTTCAATCCCTGAAACCCAGTACGTTTGATTGCACTGTTTTTAAATAGGATTTCAAAATGATCGGAGGTTAAAGCCTGCCAATCGTTCGTGTTGAGGTTTAAAAGTTCGAAATCGGGATTGAACCGTTTTTCCTGGTGTGCTTTTGAAAAGCGATTCCACGGACAAACATCTTGACAAATGTCACAACCAAACATCCAATTTTCCATAAATTCATTGAATTGCTGTGGGATGATTTGATCTTTTAGTTCGATGGTCAAATAGGAAATACAGCGGGACGCATCGATTTGATAGGGGGTAGCTAATGCGTTGGTTGGACAAGCATCTAAGCATTTCGAACACGTACCGCAATAGTCGCGCATGGGAGGGTCTTGGGTGAAGGATAAATCTGAAATAATCTCCGCGATAAAAAAGAAACTTCCTTCTTTTGGATGAATCAAATTGGTGTTTTTTCCAAGCCAACCCAAGCCTGCTTTTTTTGCCCAGGCCTTGTCCATCACAGGTGCTGAATCCACAAAAACCCTACCTTGGATATCACCGATTTCTTCTTTCATCGATTCAACAAGCAATTTTAATTTGTCTTTTATTACCAGATGATAATCTTCCCCATAGGCATATTTTGAGATTTTTGGGGCGTTTTCCGTTTGCGATTCGGAGGGATAATAATTCAGCAGCAAGGAGATTACGCTATTTGATCCTTCTACTAACTTGGTGGGGTCTAAGCGCTTATCGAAATGATTTTCCATGTAAGTCATCTTTCCATGCAGGCCGTCCCGTAGCCAACGCTCTAATTTTGGTGCTTCGTCGGCTAAGAAACCCGCCGTTGAAAAACCACAATAAAAAAATCCGAGCTCGTTTGCTTTTTGTTTAATGAACGATTTGTATCGATCGGCATTCATGCTTAGAATAATCCACCTTGAAAATACCCCATATCTCGTCCGAGGTGTTTGTATGTTTTCTCCGTAACTTTTCTACCGCGTGGGGTACGCATTAGGAATCCTTCTTGGATAAGAAAGGGTTCATATACCTCTTCCAAGGTTCCTGCGTTTTCACCAATTGCTGTTGCTATCGTTGATAATCCAACGGGACCTCCACTGAATTTATCCATGATGACTTTAAGTATCCGAATATCCATTTCATCGAGGCCGTTTTCGTCTACATTCAATGCTTTTAATGCAATTTCCGTAATGGCATCGTCGATGGTTCCAGTTCCTTTAATTTGTGCAAAATCACGAACTCTTCGCAACAAAGCATTTGCGATACGCGGGGTTCCACGACTTCTACTGGCGATCATATACGCTGCAGTTTCATCGATGGGAATATTCAATAAGCTCGAAGAACGTTCTACAATGTGTGTAAGTGTTTGTGCGTCATAATATTCAAGCCGTGAATTGATTCCAAAGCGTGCGCGTAAGGGCGAGGTAAGTAATCCTGAGCGTGTGGTTGCCCCGATTAATGTAAAGGGGTTTAAGGTGATTTGAATGGTTCGCGCATTAGGCCCGGAATCCAATAAGATATCTATCACATAGTCCTCCATTGCCGAATACAGGTATTCCTCCACAACCGGACTTAAGCGATGTATTTCATCAATGAACAGAACATCTCCTTCGCTAAGATTGGTTAACAGGCCGGCTAAATCCCCCGGTTTATCCAATACGGGTCCGCTCGTCACTTTAAAGCCAACGCCCATTTCGTTGGCAATGATGTTGGCTAGGGTCGTTTTCCCTAAGCCCGGAGGACCGTGTAATAAGACGTGATCAAGGGGTTCGTTTCTAAGTTTAGCGGCTTTAACAAATACATGGAGATTCTCAACCACGGCGGGTTGTCCAGCAAAATCAGCAAGGGTTTTAGGCCGTAAGACCTTATCGTAATCTTGCTCTTGGTTTTCTGCTTGCTCTCTATAATCAAATGAATCTTCCAAAGGATATGCTTTAACTACAAAATTACCATTCCATTTGAATTGTAGCCCTAACTCTTTACACGAAAATCAGATAGAAAATCACCCATGTTATCAAAGTGATAATCCGCTACGATTAATTTAGGATTTGGGACATGGGTTTTTTCAGGAATACACACAACGCTCATCATTGCCGCCTTTCCAGAAATCACACCGTTCAAGGAGTCCTCGATTACAAGGCACTTGTTTGGTTTTACGGCAAGAGACTCAGCTGTTTTAAGGTACACATCCGGATGCGGTTTTCCATACCGTTCAAACTCTGCAGAATGCACGGCGTCAAAATAAGGAGCAATGTTTAGGTATTTGAGCACGGCATCAATTAAACGTTGGGGTGATGAAGTTGCTAATCCGATTTTTATATCCGTTTTACTCAGGTAATCAAGGGTATCAATAACACCGGGTAAGGGATATGGGTTTTCTGAGATTAAAACTACCATTCGATCTAGGATTTGATTTACCACCGAATGCGTGTCATCAATCCCCCATTGGTCCTCATGATTCCAGTATTCAACCACTTGGTCAATTCGCAATCCTACGGTTCGTTGAAAATCATGTGCGGTTAAGGTGCTCCCTAAGGAGGAAAACACTTCAAACATTGCGATTTTCCACAGCGGTTCGGAATCAATGAGTACGCCGTCCATATCAAAAATGACCGCGTCAAAATGTACTTGATTAACACGCATTATCGAATAAATAAGCGTACTTTTTCGATTCTTCGTTCACTAACTTCCTCAATCACCAAGCGAATATCGTTGTTGAGGTCCAGGGTGGTGTCTTTTTCAGGAATTCGTTCGAGGCGATAGGTGATGAGACCACCGAGTGTGTCGTATTCTTCTGATTCAGGAAGAGTAATTGGATAATGCTCGTTGATATAATCGATTTCTACACGAGCTGAAAAAATGAATTCTGAATCTGAAACTTTTTCTTCTAACCAATCTTCTTTGTCGTGTTCATCTTCGATGTCACCGAAAATTTCTTCGATTACATCTTCTATGGTAATGATTCCTGCGGTTCCCCCATATTCGTCATTTACAACAGCAATATTTCCGGTTTGTTTTGAAAAGGTTTCCAATAATTCTCTTCCTGAGAGCACACCCGGAACAAATCCAATGGGTTTTAAAATTTGCGTTATCGATGTAGGATTGCTAAAGAAATCGAAAGAATGTACATATCCAATGATGTTGTCAATGGAGTTTCTATAAATAACAATTTTAGACAAGCCTTTTTGTTGGAAAAGTGCAAGAGTAGACTCCATCGGTTCACTCACTTCAACTGCAATGATTTCAGTGCGAGGAATCATGCAATCTCTAGCCTTCACGTGATTAAATTCTAAAGCATTTTGTAAAATGGTCATTTCATGCTTTAATTCTTGTTCCGGCGCAATGCGGGCATTTAGGTCCTCTACATAATGTTCTAAATCGACTTTCGAGAATACTTTTTCAGACGATTTCATTTTAGAACCCGTAGCCTTTAATAAGAGTAAACTTAAAAATAGGATGAATTGGGTTGGTAAGTATAGAATAGTATAAACAATCAGTAAGGGGTAGGTTCCAATGTTTAAGAAGCGGTTTGGATTTATTGATGCAATGGCTTTTGGGAAAAACTCTGCTCCAATCAATACAAGTAGGGTAGAAAGGATGGTTTGAATAATCAAGATTAATACCTCATTTTCTATACCCCAAATGTGATTAGATTCTCCAATCAATAATTTTCCAAAGGTGATTCCATATACAACCAAAGAGATGTTGTTCCCGAGTAACATCATGGCAATCATGGTGGATTGATTGCGGTAAAATATAGCATTAACTCGTCCCCTAAGGCTTCCACGAGTTCGTTCTACTTCAATACGCAATCTATTTGAAGACAAATACGCCTGTTCCATGCCAGAAAAAAACGCGGAACCGATTAAGGATAAAATAAAGAGAATGATGTAAAGCTGTTCACCCATTAGATTACGTCTTTTCCAATATCACGTCGAAAATACGCATTTTCAAAAGATATTTTTGAAATTCCCGCATAGGAGCGGTCTAATGCTTGTTCAAGGGTTTTTCCAAAAGAAGTAACCGCTAATACCCTTCCTCCATTGGTAATTACTTGAGGACCGTCAGAGGTTGTTCCTGCATGAAATACTAAGGCGTCTGTAACGGAATTTAATCCGTAAATTATTTTACCCTTTTCATAAGCAGCAGGATACCCCCCAGAAACCATCATCACAGTAGAAGCGCAATGCTCAGAAAATTGTACATCTCGTTCCGATAGGGTTTTGGTGGCTACGCCCTCAAATAAATCTAAGAGGTCTGATTTTATGCGAGGAATTACAACTTCTGTTTCAGGGTCACCCATACGGCAATTATATTCAATCACGTAGGGATCTCCTTTCACATTGATTAATCCAAAAAAGATAAATCCGCGATAATCAATCTGCTCTTTTTTAATTCCTTTAACCGTTGGTATAATGACTTGATTAAGCACTTTATCCATAAAGCCAGCATCCGCAAATGGAACCGGAGAAACAGCGCCCATTCCCCCTGTGTTCTCCCCTTGGTCTTGTTCTCCAATGCGCTTGTAATCTTTGGCTTCAGGCAATAATTTAAAGGAGATTCCATCGGTAACCACAAAAACTGAAAGTTCAATGCCTTTTAAAAATTGTTCAATCACCACTTTTTGTCCCGCACTGCCGAATTTTTCATCCAAAAGGATTTGCGTGAGTTCATCCTCAGCAGTTTTTAAGTCCTCAATTATTAACACACCTTTGCCTGCGGCGAGCCCGTCTGCTTTCAAGACGTATGGCGCTTTCATGTTTCGTAGAAATTCTATGCCTTCCCGCAGGGTTTGAAGTGTAAATGAACCATATTTCGCGGTTGGTATTTTATGACGCTGCATAAACTCTTTAGCAAAGGTCTTACTGCCTTCCAAGGCAGCACCTGCTTGCGTAGGACCAATCAGCGCAACTGAAGAAAGAGAGGGGTCTTTTTTGAAGAAATCTGCAATTCCCATAACCAAGGGTTCTTCAGGGCCAACGATAACCATTTCAATTTTATGGTCAATTACAAAGGATTTGACTGCGTCAAAATCTAATACATTTAAATCTACGTTCTTCCCGTATTGCTTGGTTCCCGCATTTCCTGGGGCAATAAAAAGTGACTCCAACATGGAGCTCTGAGCGATTTTCCATGACAAGGCAGATTCTCTACCTCCTGAACCAATTAATAATACCCTCATGCCTTGCAGTGCGTTAAAATGGATTCAAACAGAGCTAATCCATCACGGTTGTTTAATGTGGCGTCTGCAGCGCGTTCCGGGTGAGGCATCATTCCAAATACATTTTTTGATTTGTTTGTGATCCCGGCAATATTTAATAGCGATCCGTTGGGATTGTTCTCGGGGTCAATCTTTCCATCAACCCGACAGTATTGAAATAGGATTTGTTCATTGTCCTGTAATTGCGCAATCGTTTCATCGGAAGCATAAAATCGACCTTCACCGTGTGCGATGGGAATTTTATAAACATCCTCCATGGACAGTCCAGCTGTGATTGGGGTCTTCGATGATGCGGGTCTTATGTAGACATTCTTACAGATAAACTTTCGATCGGTATTATGTAGTAATGCTCCAGGTAACAATCCACTTTCGGTTAAGATTTGAAATCCATTACATACACCAAGTACATAACCACCTTGGTTTGCGTGTTTAATTACCTCAGTCATAATGGGCGAGAATTTGGCAATAGCACCAGATCTTAAGTAATCCCCATAGGAAAATCCACCCGGTAGGACGACCATTTCAACACCTTTTAAATCCGTGTCTTTATGCCAAAGAGAAACAACTTCCTGCTTCAATAAGTCACCTAGCACATAAATCATATCTTGGTCGCAATTCGAACCGGGAAATGTGACTACACCAAACTTCATATCCTTAAATTAGGTTACAAAGGTATTAATTCTTACTGAAGCTGATTAAGAAAAGTAAACTTAAGCAGGCCAAAGAGCAAGAAAATATAAAAAAGTAAAGAGGACGCAAACATCAGTCGTTTTGATAAGAGCGGATAGGTGAAAAGGATACTCAGGGGAATGATAAAATATTCAATTTTTATGGCGGGTTCAGCAAGGAAAACACAGAAAGCCAAGGCGGAGAAGATCCCGATTCCGAGCGTATTTATAAGTTGAAGCTCCTTCTTAACTCGATTCCCGGCAGTAGATAATTTCGGGACTATGCCAAATAAACTAATCACAAAAACACTAATGAGTATGGCCGTGTTAATGGCGTGATTAAGGGTGAAATTTCGAATGAAATCATTCCAATCAAACGAGTAATACGGGTAAGAAAAGCCGAATAAATATGACCTGCTAATTAGGTATAAGAACGGAACCAAACACCCCAACATGTAAAAATAGAATTCGCGAATAAGAAAGGGTCGAAATATTAAATAAAGTAGAACGCCAAAAGGAATGAGTGTAATTAAGGGTGGATATACTGTTGCTGCTATCCCAATAAAAAACCCAGCATTAAAAATTCGTGCCGCGCCATCTTTGTTTTGGTTTAATTGTAAGAATTGATAGAGCCCAAGAATAATCATGGTAGATGCCAAATGTAACCCATTGAACTGATAAAAATTCATTGAAATGGCAGATAGTACCACGAAATTTAGCGCGGGTAAATAGGTGTTTTTTTCATTTAATTCTGAAGAATTGAAGGTGAAGTTTAACAGGACGGAATTGAGTAAAACCCAACATCCAGAAATGATTTCATATCCCAGATTCGTATTTCCCTGCTTGATGGTAAGGTTACCCCACCAACCAAAATCAATATCTAGCGGTCCACTTGGTGAAACACTGAGGTGATAAGCAATATGAAACCCAAGCACAACAAATGGGAGGAAAAACAGCACCAAGGGTCGATTATCTCCAAAAAATCGAATCATAAGACGAAATTAATCATTTCTTGTTGAACCTTTTATTTTAACTTTATAAGTTTCTCCACATAGAAATTGAATAAAATTATATATTTGTTACCTTTCAAAATAAGCGCTATGTCAAACCTAAAAACAAGATATTCTGATGCAGAGCTCGACGAGTTTAAAGCATTAATCAATAAGAAATTAGAGGAAGCTCAAGTCGATTTTAATTTACTGAAAGGCTCACTTTCTCACAACGATGACCATGGTACGGATGATACGGGTAGAACCTTTAACATGATGGAAGATGGTTCGGAGACTTTGTCAAGGGAAGAAGTTGCTCAATTGGCTGCTCGTCAAGAGAAATTCATTCAGAGTTTACAGGCTGCTTTGGTCCGAATTCAAAATAAAACCTACGGCATTTGCCGAGTTTCTGGGCAGTTAATTCCGAAGGAGCGTTTACGCCTTGTTCCGCATGCTACCATGAGTATAGATGCTAAAAACGCACAAAAGAATTCGTGAGTAGAAAATATTGGGCGGTTGTAGGAATTTTGGTGATCTTATTAGCAATAGATCAGTGGGTAAAGATTTACATTAAATCAAATTTTTCCCCGAACGAAACACACTATGTTTTTGGGAATTGGTTTGCCTTACATTACATCGAAAATCAAGGAATGGCCTTCGGTACAACACTTGGCGGTTCGATCTATGGTAAATTAGCCTTGAGTGTTTTTAGAATCGTTGCGATTGCCGGAATTGCCTATTACATTTGGAGGGAAGTTAAGAAACACATCGCTTGGCCTCAGTTGATTGCCTTAACGATGATCTTAGCGGGTGCAACTGGCAATTTAATTGATTCGATGTGCTATGATTTTATTTTCCCCTTCAATCCGTGCGATAGTTTTAATCAATTAGAAGGCTCCGGAATTAAAATGGATTGTGATCAATACGGGATTTCATTTCCCGTAGAGGTTAGAAACAGAGGGTTTTTATTTGGAAATGTAGTGGATATGTTTCAGTTTGATGCCTATTGGCCCACATGGATGCCATGGTTGGGGGATAAACCGGTTTTTCCTGCCATTTGGAATGTAGCGGATTCTTGTATTTCAATTGGAGTTGGTTTAATGATTCTATTCAATCGAAAAAGCTTATTTTCTTTCAAGAAATCCTCCCAATCGGAAGCCTAGAAATTCCACTTCATATTTCGATCATCTAACAAGGCAAAGGACACCTTATAGTTGAAATTAAGCATTGTTTTGTTGCCGTCCGACGCGCAACCGTAGATTCCAATTCGTAACCTTCTTCGAGATAGTTTAAAGCTTCGTTCGAGTCCTGCGAGTAATTCGTAATGTTGATACTTATGTTCCTGAACATACATGGCCCCACCCCCAATTACTAAACCAATGCGCGTTTTCTTCATGAACGGGATTTTATTTAATAGGGCCCCATTGTCGTGATGAACAAAATGTGCCTCATGTACCCAGCTTTTTGTAGGAAGCGTTGTATCTAAGCCTTGAAATGAATACAAGGGATTGGAAAACCATATCGGATCGGATCTGCGCTGATACCTCAAATCCGGCTCTCGAACATCCTTCATGCTAAGAAATGTTCCCGTATTCAGACGATAGCTGGTATTGCCCAATAATCCTAATTTGAAATTCTGCTCAATGGCAAAACTTATATAATCATAATTAATATCGCTCCCAAAAAGTCCCGATACTCCTTTTTTGTAATAAATACTAAAGGTGGGCCATGCCGAACCAAGAACGACTTTTCTGTACGGTTCACGCATATAACGTTGCCCAGGAACATACGATAAATCCAAAGAAACGATAGAGGCTTGATACGGGTCAAAGGCCATCGCACTGTCGTTTGGAATAAAATCGTCCGCAATTTCCAAGAATTTGAAATCTTTTAAACTTCGGCGTTCAGCTAGATTAATGTTTGCGCCCGCGTAGAGGCCATTCACCAATTCATAGTTAAGTCCAATATTTAATTGTGTTGCCTCAATAAAATTATTCCTGCGATAAATTTGAGTAATCGCATCAAACCCTCGGATTACATCGAATTCATGACTGAGTGAAGCGGAAATATCGCCTTGATGAAAGGGGTCGAAGCGGTAGCGATTCCATATTACACCCTTGGGGTCACGGTTCAGAAAACCATAGGAGATTCGGGTGAAAAAATCATAGGTGCGTTGGTTTTCCCATTTTTTAAAGTATCCAAAATTTGGAGCAACACGGGGCCCACCAATTCCGATGGGTTGTACCATGGTTGCTAAAGAACCGAACGATAATTGCTGCCGCTTTACCCGATTTCGGTGATCTACGCCAAACCATAAAATTTTTAATGCTGTGATTTTATTAAATACGGCATCCACTGAATCTAAGTATTCCTTTTTGCTGTGCGCTTCTTCAATGCTATCCTTTACATAAATAAAACGTTTTTCTTCATCACTTAATCCGATGGCTCGAGTTTGCCCCCAAAATGTACTGTCTTTTTCATACGCCGTTTGTTCGGTAATTGCGACTTCGGTATTGAAAAACTTTGGTGAAAAATTCGGGTTAAAATTGTACTTAGAGTATAAAGCGACGGTGCTTGCATTGGATGTTTCAGATTTATATTTCACCCCGTAGGTAAGGATTTGTTTCGTTAGAACACATAGGCTATCGCCTGGATGATCAAATTCTTGATCGACCTGAAACCGATCGTAAATTAAAAGATTTCCCTTATTCATGGTGAGGGACAATTTTTGTACGAGCCATACGCTGTCAATTACCCAAATGTAACCTTCAAGGGTTGTGGTTGCTGTATTTCTTGGAATAATTTTAATTCGAGAAATCATTCGCCCATTTTCTTCATATTTTTCTTCCAATCGATACTTGTAGGAAAGAATCCCCGGTATTGAAATCGGAGAACTGATCGGCGTTTGATGAAGGTCATCTAAATGAAGTAAATTTTCAAAAAAGTTGAAATTACTTTTCACCGTGGTAGTATAGTACAAGTTTTGGGCGTTGCCATATAAATCATAGGCATTTCGGATTTCTTTGACCTTGTTTGGTGGGGCATAAGAACGATTCATTTGAACTTCAACTAAGTTCATTCGGTTGCTTATCGTGTCTTTTGGCGCCTCAAATGTTGGCTCTTCATTTTCCTCTTTTTCTTTTTCTTTCTGTTTTGGAAAATCCAGTTTTTCACTTGCCTTGATATAAACATCCACCGTATGTGGATAGTTCCATGGATTGATTGAATCCCTTTTATTAACCACTTTCAACATGATCTCTCTTCCCGGATTTGACTTTTTTGTGGAAACAACTACATCTTCTACTTCCTTAACATTTGGGGGGAAGAGTTTATAGGTTTTTATTACATCCACATCCCGCATTCCTAGATAGTATTCCCTGTCTTCATAACCAGTCGCTGTAATTACTAGGTAATATTCTCCGGGCATTAAGCCCATTTCAAAGTACCCAGCCACATCACATACCGTACGCAATGAAGGGTCATTTTTTACATAAAGTTTAGCGTAGGGTATGGGTTGCTGCTTTTCATCAACAACCGTTCCTTTCAAAAATTGCTGACTTAGGCCCGAAAACCCAAAAAATAAAACAAGATGGAGGAAAGGAATACGCACCATGTATATAGACAATCAACTAAGTGATTTGTTACAAATTATCTTGTTTCTTTTGTTGCTCATTTAAAAACGCTTCATGCTTCGCCATACGAGCCATCATCCATTTCTTCATGAAATACATACCAGCAGCAACCAGGGTAAAAACATAATACCCACCCCACCGATCAAACCCTTGTGTGAATCCATTGTAAGTCACTACAATAAAGCTAATGACTGCTACTGCAATCCAAAAATAGCCCATAATCAAATTATACGTTTTCATGTATTTGGTATTAAAGTTCTTCTTCTTTTTCAATCACCACATTCCCTTGTGGTTTTAGTATTTCGTACCGACTAAAATCTTGTTTCGTTTTTAATCCTTCACCCATAAACCTACCTTTTGGTGAGAAAATATATACCCGCTTTGGCGTGAATATCATGCTGTCTTTTTGCTGCCAATAGAGCACCTCGGTTTTTAAGGTTTGTTTCTTTTTATAATTGTAAAGACGAACAGAATCCTTTACCATCAGTTGATTCTTAGAGTGGTTAATCTTCCCGTATTTTGCCGTTAGCGTAGAAATTATCTCTCCATTTTTTCCATAAAAATTAACGCGAAGGCTATCTCTAAGGTGCGTAATATGTTCAGGCGAACGATAGGTTTCTGCAAAACCTGCACGAAGCGCTACTCGAGCAAACCCGGAGTCGCTATATACCATGCTAAAGTCTACAATTACTTCATCGGGGGATTTTGGATTAAAACTAACCCGTTGTACGTCATCCATATTGTTTTCACAAGATAACAAAAATAGGAGGGTGTTTAAAAGTAAAAATATGCGGAACATTTAGTCCATTTTACGTTTTCTGAACCAACGTTCAAAGCTTGCCGGCGATAGCGTGGCATTCAACTGAAAGGCAACGAAGTTCTCTTGTAAACTGTTCGTGGTGAATGTACCGCGTTGACCCAATGTACACGAAAAGTTGATGGATGAGAATGATTGCTGCGCTAAGATTGGAATCCCTAAACCAACCGTAATTCCTTGTTCCTTAAATGCATTGTAGCTTGCATCTCGATAAGGTAAATTGCCGTAATAGGCCCCCAAACGATACGTGAATTTGTTAAAAAAGCCCAGCGTTGCGATATTCTCATATAAAAATCGTTCGGGTCTAAATTCTATACCCACAGCATAGCGTTGAGCGGGTATGGATTGCGAAGCCATTGAATCATAGCTCGTGCCATCGAATGCATAGGTATACGCCTCATTACGCTGATATTGCAAGGCAAGCGTAATTTCTGGGTGTAGCGTTTTAGTTTTTACTTTTCGGGGGTTAAGTCCAATGCGGTATGCCGCACCAAGCGCAATGGATTGTCCCTGGCGTACAGATCCCGAATATGAATTGGAAAATAAGGTGTCGTATCCGCTGGGTGCATTTAAGTTAGACGCACTGTAGAAGGAACGTTCTAATTCACTCTTTAAGGCGAGGCTGGGTTTGTACGTGATACCCATTCTAACATCACCTTTTGAACCAATGCGTTGATAAAAAGCAGCTCCTAAATCAACACTTAGTGCATTTACTGTTATTAATTCTTCGAAGATTCCGCCGGACGCGTTGGTACCTTGGATTAATTGACTGATTCGTTGGTTTTTAACCGTGCCAAAATTATACCCCATTTGGGTTCCAAAGGCAAGATAGGTTCCTTTTCTTACGATGGGGGCATATGTGCCACCGATAAAAACTTGATTGATGTAGCCGCCTCCTTGGTATGTATTTCGGATAGAATCCAATCCTGTAAAAACTTTTTCACTTAAATAGTATCCTTTTGCAGAAAGCGGTTTTAGACCAAAGGCCATTCCAAAATGCTTTTTAAGTCTAAAGCCGAGGGCAATATGGGTTAGATTACCGTTGGGCCTAATGTCTTTATCACCGGATTGATCATAAAAGGAAATGCGCTGACTAACACCAATAGAATACAAGGTATTTCCTTTGCTCAAGGACGCATAGGACGCAGGGTTTAAGTAATTTAACTGACCGGAGTCTAAGAACGGGGTGAAAATATTACCCATTCCTGAATAAATTCCATGATCGTTTAATTGATGATCCCCGATACCGTAGGAGGTGAGTGGGTGAGAAGTTAATTGTTGACCAAAAGAAAATGTAGCGTTTAAACTAATGCAAAGTATCAGAAGAATGTTGATGTAGATATAACGCATAAATCCCTTTTAGGGTTAGATTTTCGTCCACAAAGATGTCATTTTTTTGTCCCAAATCAAAATAATGTGCGTCGCCACCGGTGAGATAAATGATTAAATCCTCATAACGATTGTTAAATTCTTCAATTCGCCAGTTAATTTCCGCTTTTACACTTCCCATCACACCACTGTGTATGCTTCCTTCAGTATTCGTTCCGATGACATTCCAAGCATTAGTTGGATTTAATAAAGGGAGTTGTGAGGTATGTTCATGTAAACTATGGTATCGTAAGGAAATGCCCGGCGATATGGATCCGCCATGATAGGTCCCCAAGGCGTCGATGAAATCGAATTTAATGCAAGTTCCGGCATCAATTACCAAGATGTTTCGGGAGGGGTGATGCTGATGCACAGCGGCTATGTTGCACAAGCGATCAATTCCCAGGGTGTTTGGAGTTTTGTAGGCATTGGAGAAGGGAAGGGCATTCATGTTAGATACCGTATAAACTTGGCATCCAAGGGCAATTAAGTCCTGTTGAAGTTGAAGTTCACCTACATTCGCTATAACCACTATATCCTCAGAGCTAAGGTGTTTTCCTAGGGAAGCACGTTCATGAAATCGATTGGTTTGCACCAGCTGATTGCCTATGAAAGCACCCAGTTTAATGTGTGTGTTGCCACCATCTAGAACAAAAACCTTGGTTGATTGCATGAATCAAAGGTAGGAAATCACATTGATAACAGACCTTCAGTTTTTGGCGTACAGGCTCTTTTTTTTCAAGGTCTGTGCTAGGGTCAGTTGGGGGTTGCCAAGGTAGGCTATGCTGTAGGCAAATTTCCGGTTGATTTTTTTAGTGGTCGTTTTTCCGTTGGTGGTTGTGGACAAGGTATGAACTGAATTATCTGGACTGGAGGAAATGGCAATATTAAAGGAGTTGGGGATTCGCTCATCTTCCACTGATTCATTAGTTCGGACCGTGCACCATTCGTAGATTGAGTTCATGTAGCATGCTTCCAAGGTAATTTGATCGGTCCATTGCTCTAGGAATTCATAAGCGCCATCTTCATAGTTGTTGGCATAATACCCTTGTGCACCAGCAAGAAGAAAAGGAAGTGCGGAACCGAGTACTCGAGTTTTTGCTTCTTCTACACCAATATCCTGCTCATCTCCCGCGGAAGATCCCGCTCCACCGCAGGCAGAGACAAAAATTACGAGGGGGCTTAGATTGAAGGTTAAATCGGTTGAAATTTCCTTCCCACTAACAAATTGATCCACTACGATTCCACCGAAACCACCATCGATTCCTAAGTGTGTGCCGTGCCCTCGGTAGATAAAGAGGGAAGCATTGAGCGCTGCTTTTTTAATGGCCTCCCATTCGTTGTTTGGGTCGTAGAATCGATGTACTTTGTAGTTTTTGCTTTCAAGAAGTGTTGCTATATTCTCCATTTGTTGCAAACTACTTTCTGCGTAAATGGAGTGTGAACCGATAATGCATACCGCTTCTTTGGGTGTTGTAGTAGTTTTTTGGCTTTTAATGGGTAATACCCAAAGGATTAGGATAAGCAAGACAACTCGTTTCATAAAGGTTACTTTTTAGGGGTGAGGTATCAGTGCTTCATAAGAGTAATTAAAAAGTGAATGATTAATTCGTTAATACCATAAAGGTATTTTCGTTACGAATAGAAATGATTGAAAACTAAAAAACCCTGACGCTGCGGTCAAGGTTTTAAGTGTGGTACCTCCAGGAATCGAACCAGGGACACAAGGATTTTCAGTCCTTTGCTCTACCAACTGAGCTAAGGTACCAGCCCATAATTGGATTGCAAAGGTACACTATTTTTCATTTTTTCAAAATTTTGTTAGGATTTAAATGCATGTGCGTACCTGTTAAAAAGTTTAAAATTTTTGAAAATCATTTTTTTCTTCCTTAAAAAAATAACATATTTGAATATGTCATAACCCACAGCGGTTTTTCCAAAATAATTTTTAAGCATTTAATAGTAGGTTTTTAGCCTACCGGGCAAGCTATGTTTTCTTTGTTCCGGAGTTAAAAAAAGTTCTTTGACATCTTGGTTGGTCGTCAAGAGTTACTCTGCGCAGTGACTTTCCAACACGTTTTGGCCTTTTAATGAGGCTCTTATTTACTTATTAATCTTAATTTTTTTTTACTTATGACACATTTAAAGCCTGTTTTTGGATCTGAAAAAAACGTAAAATTGATCCGTCGCCGCGTAGAAATTGGGGAAAATCCAAATTCAGTTTCCGGAAAGAAGTTTGAACTTCAATTAGACTATGACGCAATGTTTGAAGCGTTCAAAAAAATGACAGAACAAATCCCAGCAGCTCCTGGAATTTTGATGGTCTCAGGAATTACCCCTCAAGGTAAACTAGAGTTTGTTAAATTAATAAAAGGCGATTTTAGTTTGCAGACTTCGTTTAGAAATGGTTCGTTAAAACTACGCCTCAATGAGTTTTTGACAATAATGGAGCAAAAAAAATATCGACAATTACAGGTTCAACTTGCCATCGCAAGTTGAACCTTTTTTTTGCCTTAGTTTTTCACCACAGTGCCTAAGCGTAATTTCACGTTAGCCGCCTTTGCGATTTCAAATAAATCCACCAATTTTTGGGCTTGTGCGTTCTTATCAAAGCGTACTACGACAATGTCATCATTCAGTGCTTTTGTCCGTGATACCAATTGCGACATCAAGGCTTCGTCGTTGTCAATGATTTGATTTTCAAGATCTTTGTCAAAACAATAAATGTACTTATCATCCACATATTGTACGGAAAGCGTTAAGTGAGATTTATTGGTTTTAAGCGTCGTATTCGATTCGGGTAAAGGAACCTTAATAACGTTAGGATTAGCAAGGGTTGAAATAATCAAAAAGAACAAGAGCAAAAAGAACATGATATCACTCAAGGCTCCAGTGGCTACCTCAATGTGCCGGCGTCTATTTCTGTTTAATGCCATGATTATGGACGAGTTAGTTTCGTGAATTTAACGATTACCTGTTGCATGCGTAAGGTATTTGAATCAATCACTGAGTTCAAAAGGTGATATCCCGCATAGGCGATTAATCCAACAATAAGACCCGCAGCAGAGGAGAACATTTTCTCATAAAGTCCTTCAGAGATGATTCCAATAGAAACATTTTCAGTTTTAGAAATATCGTAAAATACTGTAATTACACCGGATATCGTTCCAATAAATCCAATGGTAGGTGCAATACCTGCAATCAATCCCAAATGGCCTAAGTTTTTATCCATTTTACCGATTTCAATATTGGCGATTTTCTCCATGTTGGCTTCTACCTCATTAGGTTTTAAGCTACTTTCTATACTCTCTAATCCTTCCTTAACAATTGCAGCATACGCACCGTCTTGGTTTTTAACCATACCCATGGCATCAGCAATGTTACCTTTCTCAAGGTGCGGTTGCATATTATCCACCAATTTGGCATCAAATTTCACCATTCTTCGGATATATAAAATACGTTCGTAGATTACGTACAAGGTATAAAACAAGAGAATCCCAAGAGGAATAATAAATTCCCACGGAATTGGCGGCATTCCACCTCCTTTACTGCTTGTTGCAGCGGCATCTTCTCCGCCACCAATGCTGTTATCTTGGGCCAGCATTGCAAGGTTGAAAACAAAAATTCCAAATAGGGTTAAAAACAATTTCGCGTTATTTCTCATGATCGTCAATATTTTGTCACGCTAAATTAACAAGCATTCCATGACCCAATTAGACCCGAGAGTTTAGATTTCCACATTGAAATGTTATTCAAGGCGTATAAAAAAAGCCATCGGTCCCGATGGCTTTGATTTTAATTTGTGCTTTTACTATGGCAAAACTTCTACGCGTAAGGTTTGTGTTGCATCATTTCGGTCTACTGCGCGAAGTAAATATGAACCCGGCGCTATGTGATTAATTTCGGTATTAAATCCAGTCAAAGAGCGCTCTAATATAACACTTCCATTCATAGATATCAGGGAAATATGGGTTAATTCGTCGTTGGCCGATAGAGAAAAGGCTCCGTTGGAAGGGTTAGGATACACCCGTAGTCCGGCAATAACTTGGGTTTGAATACTTGCCAATTGGCATTGATGCACCCTAACAGGGATTGTCTTTTCTATACTTTCTGACGGAACCCCGTTGTCTGAAGCGTTTATAAAAATATGATAAATGCCTTCTTGTAGTCCTTGGGCATCGAAAGAACATGCTAAATTGATGTAATCGTTGTTACTAACGTTTTCTACATAATTGAATCCAGTTGGGGCATCGCTTGAAATTTCGTAGGAAATTAGTTGGCCAAATTCCGGGGTCATTAGTGATAACGCAAATTGAGCGAGGTTCATGCTTTTGTGAAGGGTGTCGCCGGTATAGACATCAATAGTATCGCAAATGTTGCTATTAATAACCAAAGGTGGGATGTTGGAGGCATTCATGCCCGCAACATCAAAATAAACTTCTTGATCGTCTAAAAAATCAATTTGATCTGGAAATGCGTAAGGCCCATCAAACCCTATTCCAGGTGCATCAAACTGTCCTACTTGGAAAAAGTCAACTCCGTTGCCGATGTTCACGCCAACGGTGGCCGCAAATCCACCGAACCCACTAACTCCCGATGAGGCATCACCGGTGGTCCATTGCATGTCTCCGTAACAAAATGAAATGTTATTATTACCATGTATAATTGTATCCTGACCATTGGAAATCACCAGTTGAAAGGTGTTCGTTAAGTTATCGTTCATATCAAAATATCCAACGTGATCCCAAATAACAATCATGGCGTCGTTGGTAACTTTGTACCATACACTTCCTCCGTTAGCGGAACGAGTGTCTACATCTCCCCAAAAAGGAGCTATCATGTTATAGCCTGGGTCAGGGAAAGGGTTGGCCGTAAATTCGAAATAAGGCGCTAAAAATGAAATATTCCCATTGTTGTTAATGATTACACTATCATATTGAGTTCCGTAGAAATCGAAACTGAATGGAAGTTGAATGTAGTTAGTTGATCCATCGTCATTAGGGCTCATGGCCAAGGTATAGCTGTTGTCCAAGGTCAACATGCATCCACACATTCCATTTTTGTTGGTTTCAGAATTGGGCTTTGTGTTGCTTGGTGCCACTAAATCGGAAAATTGATAGACGGTTCCAGTATTTAATTGACCGCTTTTTTTCAATTCATCGTATTCAGAAGTTGAAATACTTAATGAGTTTTTTTGAGCGAAAGAGGCTCCTGCCACCATCACGCAGAGGTAGATTAGTTTTTTCATGGCCGTAAAATTTAGGGTTTGTTTTCTGTATAACGAACCCATTACTTATCGGTTGCCATTAGGTCAAAAAAAAAGCCCCGATTTCGGGGCTTTATAATTGTATGCTAACGCTTAGTGTTTAGACAAGTAATCAGCTACTCCGTCGAAACTAGGTTTCATGGCCTCTTCTCCTTTAACCCAATTCGCTGGACAAACTTCACCATGCTCTTCAAAATATTGTAAGGCGTCTACCATTCGTAGTGCTTCATCAACGTTTCTTCCTAATGGGAAAAAGTTAACCAATTGATGCATAACAGTACCCGATTTGTCAATTAAAAACAATCCACGGTATGCAATCATTGGTCCGTTCGCTGTTAAGGCACCTTCCATATCATACTCATATTCACCAGCCAATACACCAAATGCTTCTGAAATCGTTTTAGAAGTATCAGCAACAATCGGATATGTTACGCCTTCGATTCCACCTTTGTTTTTCGGTGTTTGTAACCAAGCCCAATGTGATTCTTCGGTATCCGTTGAACATGCAACAACTTTTACTCCACGCGCCTCGAATTCTCCTAATGCACTTTGAAATGCATGTAATTCAGACGGACAAACAAATGTGAAATCTTTTGGGTAAAAGAAGAACAACACATGATTTTTACCTAAATACTGATCTAATGAGAAACCATTTATGATCTCTCCACCATTTACTACCGCTCCTGCTTTGAATGATGGAGCCTTTTTTCCTACTAAAACTGACATGATATTTTAATTTATTAAGTTACTGTATACAAAGGTAAAACAAACCGAATTAGGTTCTGTTCAACCAAATGAAAACTATGTTAATTCTCAACAAAGTTAAGGATCCTTTGTTATCAATAAAATCAAAATAAATTATATTTACATAAATACTATCTATGATTTCCTTGCAGCAAATGCGATATCTAGTTATTCTCAGTGAAGAGTTACAATTTTCACGTGCCAGTGAGCGCTGTTTTGTAACCCAACCCACCTTATCTATGCAGGTTAAAAAAGCGGAGGAGCAATTGGGGTATGCCGTATTTGATCGTGCATCAAGTCCGCTTTCGCTTACGCCTTATGGGGTGGAGGTTATTCCTATACTTCGTGAGATTCTATCAGAGAACGAGAACCTTAGGTTACTAAATGATCGCATGGCAGGAAGAATTAAGGAAGAAATTAGGGTAGGAATAATCCCTACCGTTTCGGTTTACATGTTAACTCGATTGTTTTCCTTGTTCTCAAGTGCCTTGCCCAATGTTCGCTTTTTATATGTTGAACACCCGACGGAAACGTTACTTCAAGAATTAGAAAAAGGTACGATTGATTTTGGAATTTTAGCAGGTCCTTATCAACAGGCAAAATATCGGACTGTTCCATTATATATGGAAGAAATTGAAGTGTATACAGCCTTGGGAAAGAAAGGTGGAATAGAGGTTGCGGCCTTAGATGGTCAACAACCCTGGTTATTAAGTAAAGGGAATTGCTTACGAACCCAAGTAATCAATTTTTGTAATATTTCAGAAACGGCGGAAGCTCCTTCCTGGGATTATATCGGTGGAAATATGGATTTACTGGTTGAAATGGTCAATATGAATGGCGGGTATACCTTGCTTCCTGCCGAATTCAAATCAACTAAGGAACAACCCGGATTTCGCAAAAGATTAGCCTCACCCTATGGGTATCCTGCGCGAGAAATCATTGGCGTTTTCGCACATCGAAGTTATAAAACCCCATACATGGAGCGAATGGTGAAGGAAATTCAATTAGCCTATCCTCAAGAGCGTAATGCGCCCTTACATATCTTGGATTGGAAATAAGCTTATTTTTTCATTTCAGCTAGAAAGTCATCGTACGATAACGGCTTCATCTTCAAGCTCGCATTCGTTTTGAAGTATTGCGTTAGTTTCTCTTCAGCTAATTGATCATAAATGCTATTCGCTTGGTCCTTTTTTGTAAGTAACTCACGAGCAGATGCCTCCAATTCCGCATCCTCTGGAGCAGGAAGACCGTATTGCGCATAATTGCTAATAATCAATCCTTTAGTGAATGCCAACACTTCTTCATAAACCAGTTTTGTGTCCGAATCTTTGAAGATTTTCGTTTGAATCAATTGCCATTTCAACGATTTTAAATAGGCTTCAAATTCTTTTTCAATATCTTCATCTGCAATTGGCTCTGTTGCACTTAATTTAATCCATCGCTTTAAGAATGCTTCTGGAAACGTAATTTGAACATCCGCAATCAACGAGTCATAGACTTTACGAGTCATTAATCGATCCGCATCTCTTTCGAACATTTGTTCTAAATCCTTGGTAACTCGTGCTCTAAGTCCAGCTTCATCGGTAATCTCACCGTCTTGGAAAAGTTTACCGAACAATTCAGCATTTAATTCGGCCAATTCCATGCGCTTGATATCCGTGATTTTAAACTCAAAAGCGACCTCGTTTGAAGGAAGTGTTTCGGGTGTTAACCCCAATAACGACGCTTTATCGGCATCGTCTTTAGAAACAATGCTTGGATCCAATTGAAACACATCATCTTTCTTTTTACCAATCAATAAGTTCTTAGCCTCTGCACGGTCAATAAACTCAATGGATAGGGTAGTGCTGTGAGATATCCCACCTTCTTTAATCGTCCCGTCCGCTGATAATTCAGTGAATGTACCAACTACTAAATCTTTTTCACCGGCTTCGTCAGCGCCCATCATTTTCCCATATCGACGCCGAATATCCTCAATTTGCTGACTCACTAATTTCTCATCCACACGAACGGTATTGTACTCAATCCCTCTTTTTAATACGGATTGATATTCAAAAGACGGAGACATTCCAATTTCAAAAGTAAATTTAAAGGCATCAGGCTTTTCGAAGGACCCTTCCATTGCGTGAGTTTCTGAAGGGATTGGATTGCCAAGAATATCTAAGTTGTTTTCACGAATAAAATTGTACACTCCCTCATTGGCAAGTTTGTTCAATTCCTCAGCAAGTACTGCTTTCCCGTAACGTTTTTCAATAATTCCTGCAGGGGTATGTCCCGGACGAAACCCTGGGATATTTGCTGTTTTACGATGTTTTTCTAAGGTGTTTTTAACCTTTTGACTGTAGTCTGCCGCACTAATTTCTACGGTAAGTAAGCCATTCAACGCATCAAGTTCTTGACGAAGTACGTTCATATTGTGTGTCTTTATAGTTCAAAAAAAAAGGTCCCGAATTCACGAGACCTTGAGGTGCGGATGGAGGGACTCGAACCCGCACACCTCTCGGCACTAGATCCTAAGTCTAGCGTGTCTACCAATTTCACCACATCCGCTATTCCAATTATACCGCTCCATTGAGCAAATTGGAGCACAAAGATACAAAAGAATTGAAAAGTAGCAAATTATGAAGTTAATATACTTCGGTTTTGAACGGTATGTGTTCAATAATAGATAACGTGTATCTTACTTAATTCGTTCTTTTAAAGAACTCCGAATTTTCTTCATAAACTCCGAAGCAAAAACAAAGGCTTCGATTTCCGGATTGTCGGTAGTAATAATGGAATGACGATCCCCTTCCCACCATTTTTTACCTTGATGAATAAAAATGACGTGATCACCAATTTCCATCACACTATTCATGTCATGCGTAATTACAATGGTAGTTATGCCATATTCATAGGTGATGTCTTTGATTAAACTATCAATAACAATCGCCGTTTTCGGGTCTAGTCCAGAATTGGGTTCATCGCAAAATAAATATTTTGGGTTCATGGCTATGGCTCGTGCAATCCCAACACGTTTTTGCATACCGCCAGAACATTCCGAAGGATACAAGGCATTTCGTCCTTGCAGATTCACCCGCTCTAAACAAAAATCTACCCGATCCTGCATTTCTTTTTTAGTCATTTTGGTGAACATCGAAAGCGGGAATTTTACATTTTCTTCAACGGTCATGGAATCAAAAAGCGCACTTCCCTGAAACAGCATCCCAATTTCTTGGCGGATTTCTGCACGATCTGATTTTTCCATGGAGGTAAAATCTCGGCCATCAAATAATATTTGACCTGAATCCACTTCATGTAGTCCAACCATACATTTTGCTAATACGGATTTCCCCTGTCCGGACTGCCCTATAATCAAATTGACACGTCCTGATTGGAAGTCTGCACCAACATCATACAGTACTTGCTGTTTACCAAAGGTTTTATTGATGTTTCGAACACTAATCATTACAACAGCATCAGTTTAGTGATTATGAAATTAGCAATGAGAATTACCACGCTACTAACCACTACTGCTTTAGTAGAGGCTTTACCCACATCTAATGAGCCACCTTTTACATAGTAACCGTAAAATGATGAAATAGAAACAATGATAAATCCAAAGGCAACTGTTTTAGTTAATGCATAGAAAATATTGTAGGGATCAAACCAAGAACGTAATCCCAAGATGTAGGTTTCTGTTGTTTGTAAATCAGAAATCACCAGCGCAAGAAAACCACCAAACATGCCTAAAAACATAGAGAAAACGATTAATACAGGGAAGTAAAGAATTGAAGCAAGAATTTTGGGTAACATCAGGTGATTAATGGAATTAACACCCATGATTTCTAGGGCATCGATTTGCTCCGTAATCCGCATGGTTCCGATTTCAGAGGCAATATTCGACCCAACCTTACCTGCTAAAATAAGAGAGATTATGGTAGGTGAAAATTCAAGAATAATACTTGATTGCGTGATATATCCCACGGTATAGGCTGGAAGTAAAGGGCTATCCATGTTTGAAGCCGTTTGCAAAGAAATTACCGCACCCATGAACGTTGACATAAGTGCTACAATTGGTATCGAATTGATTCCGATAAACTGTAGTTCATCCATGAGCATTCTCCAAAAAATACTCATCTTTTTTGGCTTTCGAATTACCCAAGAAAGCATTAAAAAATATGCACCAATGTTTCGAATATATTTCACGCCGATAAAGGTAATATTTATTTTGAGCCGTTCGGTGGGTGCTTTTCCTGTTTATCTTTGAATCGGTGGAAAAAAGAACAAACTATCAACTTACATTTTCAAAATTCGTACCCGAATGCTTTTCATATCTTCTGGCAGAATTACTCGTGGAGTCCGGAGTGCATTTTAAAATTGTAAAGGGAAGAAAAACAAAATGGGGCGACTTTCGTCCAAGAAACTTAAACGGCAAACCTCAAATTACGGTCAATGGGGATTTGAATCCCTATGCGTTTCTAATTACCACCTTACATGAATTTGCGCACCTGCATACCTTCCAGCAAGTCGGTTTGCGTGTCGCTCCGCATGGCACTGAATGGAAAAGGAATTTTCAAAAATTAATTGCGATTATTATTGATCACCCAGAACTTCCGCCTACTTTGCGCACGGCCTTGAATAAATCGTTTAGTTCACTGAAGGCCTCTTCATGCACAGATATTGAGTTGAGTCGTGCCTTGGCATCTTTTGACCAAGAAGATCCTGCGGTGATTCCCTTAGAAAAGCTCCCAAAAAACAGTAAATTTGTACTGAATAATCGTATGTTTCAAAAGGGTTTGAAACGAAGAACACGATTTGAATGCATAGAATTAAGTTCGAATCGAACCTATTTAGTGCATCTAATGGCAAAAGTTCAACACGTAAAAGATGAAGAATAACACATACAGTTTAATCATGGCAGGCGGCGTAGGGAGTCGCTTTTGGCCGATGTCTACACAACACAAACCAAAACAGTTTCTTGATGTGTTAGGCATTGGAAAATCTTTGCTGCGCCTTACCTTTGAGCGTTTATTGGGCGTTTCGGACCCCTCAAAAATTTATATCCTCACCAATGAACGTTATCGTGATTTGGTGCTGAATCAATTGCCTGAATTAACCCCGGACCAAGTAATTTGTGAGCCAGAACGAAAAAATACAGCTCCGTGTATTGCCTTCGCAGCGGCCAAGATTTTATCTAAAGATGCAAATGCTACCTTGGTTATTTCACCTTCAGATCATTTAATTATTAATACACCACGATTTGAAGGGTTAATCAATATCGCTATTGAAGAAGCCAATCAAGGAAAACTAGTCACCTTGGGCATTCAACCTTCACGTCCAGATACCGGATATGGGTATATTGAGGTTGCTGCTGGTCAACTTGCTGCGGGTTCAGTAAAACACGTACAACGTTTTTGCGAAAAACCATCAATAGAGGTAGCTCAATCTTTCGTTGAATCAGGTAATTATTTTTGGAATTCAGGTATTTTTATTTGGCGGGCCGATGTTATTTTGGATGCCATGAAATTACATTCCAATGCCTTATATCATATTTTTTGTGAATCGCTAGACTCCTACAATACGCCGATGGAAGAAGGGTTCATGAGTAACGCGTTTGCAGCTGCCGAGGATATTTCTATTGATTTTGCCGTAATGGAGCACGCGACTAACGTTTCTGTAGTGATTTCTGATTTTGATTGGAGTGATCTAGGCACCTGGGGTAGTTTAATCGACCACATGCAAACCGATGTCAATGGCAATGCCGTGGTAGGGGATAAGGTTCATCTTTTTGAAACGAATAATTGCCTAATCCATCTTCCGAAGGACAAAGTGGTACTGTTAGATGGTATTCAAGACACCATCATTGTGGAATCAGAAGGTATGTTAATGGTATTAAGAAAAGATAAAGAACAGGAATTGAAAAAGTACCTTCAACATATTCAACAAACAAATCCTGAATTGTTTCTCTAATGGTTAAAATAAGAACCATTGAACTGGGTGATTTTCCACTCCTTTTGGCGCCGATGGAAGATGTAAGCGACCCGCCGTTTCGCGCGTTGTGCAAGAAGCATGGTGCAGATATGATGTACACGGAATTTATTTCTTCGGAAGGACTTATTCGTGATGCGGTTAAAAGCGTCCAAAAAATGGACATTTTTGAATATGAACGACCAATTGGAGTTCAGATTTTTGGTTCTGATGAAGAGAGTATGGTACGTGCCGCACAAATCATTGAACAAGTTAAACCTGATTTAATTGACATCAATTATGGATGCCCGGTAAAGAAGGTTGCATGCAAAGGCGCCGGTGCTGGATTATTGCAAGATATTCCTAAAATGGTTCGCTTAACCAAGGCGGTTGTAAACGCAGTGAATGTTCCGGTTACCGTAAAAACACGGCTCGGTTGGGATGACTCCACTAAGAATATTGTTGAAACAGCAGAACGCCTTCAAGATATTGGGATTGAGGCCTTAACGATACACGGCAGAACAAGAAAGCAAATGTATAAAGGGGAAGCCGATTGGACCTTGATTGGGGCTGTTAAAAATAATCAGCGAATGCGCATTCCGATTTTTGGAAATGGAGATATTGATTCACCAGAAAAAGCCTTGCAATATAAAAATATCTATGGCGTAGATGGGATTATGATTGGCAGAGCTTCCATTGGTTACCCGTGGATTTTTAATGAAATTAAAGCCTTTTTAGCCAACGGAGAACACCTGAATCCACCCACCTTCAAGGAACGGATGGAGGCCATCGAAGAACATTTGAATTTTAGTATTCAATGGAAAGGTGAAAAGGTAGGAATCGCTGAAATGAAAAGACATTATGGCAATTATTTTAAGGGAATTCCTCATTTTAAGTCCTATAAATCAGCCCTTGTTTTGGCGAATGAACTCGCAGAAGTTCAAGCTATTATGAATGAAATAAAAGATGAGTTTTTGACCGAAACCTTATATTAGTTGGCTTTTTTCTTGCGATTTTTTGTACGCTGTAAATAGTTGATCAAAGGTTTTACAGGGAAATCAATTTGAAGTTCAATACTTTTTCTTTTAATGTTACCCAGTATTAGGTTAACAGGCGTTCCTTCATATTCCCAAACGATATAATTTCCTGGGTTAGCTATTAACGTTGGAAAACGAGATGCTGAAGTAAAAATATAGAAGGAATTTTCATGTTTCATGGAGAGCAACGGGGAAAACAGAAAACGTAATTTTTGTTCTTCGCTTCGCAATAAGCCTTTTCCAAAAAGAGCATTAATAAAGTCTTTTCCATTAGCATTGGTATTAAATGCAGCGGTATATCCAGGTACTTGAATGCGTTCGTTTTTAATCACTTCCCTAACATTAAAGTTTTCATCAAATTCTGAGGTGATGATGCGTTGCGTTGAGTTTACCACTCCGCCTTCCCGAAACGACAAATCTCCGTCCCAATGATCAAAAAAAGTACGCGTAGGGAAACTGATTTTTTTACCCATTTCATGCAGTTTTCCTATCATTTTTTGTCCAGTTTTGCTTTCTTTTATGTTAGGTGAAATGTGCAATTCAATCGCTTTTGAATCTTGGTCCGTTTTGGGCAAGCCCAATGCCTTTGATTTTTTGATAATTCCATGGGGAACTCGGGTATATAAGTAGCATTTGATATGAAGGCCGGTAGTATCGTTATCGTGAGCAAATAGACCATAATCAAATCCCCATGACTTTATGCCTTCGCTCTCAGAATAGACTACTAGATTTTCTTTTCGAAATTCCTTCCTCTTTAAGAATCGTTTCCACACGGGCCGTACTTCACCCGATTTCACATGTTGCACTTCGTTTAGGCGCTTTGAAAACAAGTTCCCTGAGTATATAAAAAGATAGTTCTTTTCGTAAGCAATTTTTATATTGAACTCATGAAAATGAAAGATTCGGACTTCGTCGGTAGATGAGTCGGTTAAGGCTGTGTTTTTTCTGAATCGGTCGATCCCATTAATCACCTTTGATGAATCATTGAGTTGTACCAAGGCACCCCATTCATCGCGCGCTTCGTTAAAAAATAAATATGCTGCAGTTTGAATATTAATGCCGTGATGCTTTGCTTGACCTAACATAAATTCTGGAGAGGCAAATTCACGAATCGGTAACTTATACTTGAAAAGTATGGGATTGATTTCCTTGCTGAATTGAAGCGATTTAAGCCGCACTAAATAATCTGATTCGGGTAAGCGATCGATGAGCTGAGGAGTCGAATTAAATTGAAAGAAGTTACTTCGAGCAACTAGGATTCCACCTAAAATGGCAATAAGTACAATAAAGAAAACCCCTTTATTTATTGACCTCACTTTTACTTAGTTATCAAATACAAGGTATTCAACATGTCTAAC
>JAIXRD010000132.1 GCA_027485365.1 Cryomorphaceae bacterium
CCTAAGCCTCTGTTTTGTCGGTGATCTTTCAGCTTCCTCCAAAACAACGACGCCCAGTTCGGCTTGGAAACCGGAGCATCCAAGTGCCAAATAATTTTTTGCCTTTGGTGCATGTTTAAAACATAATACTTGGGGTTCCTAAAAAAGCGGATAGAATGTTAATTCGATACCTCGCTGTTAATTAAACGATTTAAAATCCTTAAATTTATATTGTTTTTAACGGCTTGCTACTCGTTGACAACCATCATAAATTAATACCATGAGAAAATTTTACTTAATAATTCAGTTACTAATTGCTGTTGTTTTTATTCAAACAGCTCAGGCACAAGATTCTTGGCTAAAGGTAGAAGCAGGCACAGAATTTTCTGTAGCCTTAAAATCAGACAGCACCCTTTGGAGTTGGGGAAGGAACAGTAATGGTCAATTAGGCTTGGGGAACACCGTAAACAGAATGGTTCCATTTCAAATTGGTGTAGATTCCGATTGGAAACAGGTATCAGCAGGGGCTGCTCATACGCTGGCGGTTAAAAATGATGGAACTTTATGGGCTTGGGGAAGTAATGGTGTTGGACAATTAGGAATCGGAAATTTGACTCAAAAAACTTTGCCAAATCAAGTTGGCAATGAATCAAACTGGAAAGAAGTTCATGCCGGGCAAGGGCATTCTATTGGCATCAAAGAAGACAGTACTATTTGGGCTTGGGGCTTCAATACATATGGTCAATTGGGGATAGGAAACACTATCAACCAAAGTTCTCCCGTTCAAATTGGAAACCTTCATGATTGGCTTACAGCATCTTGTGGAGGGGGTCATACCTTAGCCTTAAAAGCAGACAGTACCCTTTGGGCGTTTGGATATAATGGTACCGGCCCACTTGGTGATAGCACAACGATTCAAAGCAATGTACCCATTCAAATTGGGCCAAGTCATCAATGGACTTCCATTTCGGCAGGTTTTGAATTTTCTTTAGCAAGAAAAGCAGATGGAACCATTTGGTCTTGGGGTTTCAATGCTAATGGTCAGCTTGGCATTGGCAACACAACGACAAGTTTATATCCTGTACAAATTGGTGTCAACAATAATTGGGCGTTAATCGAAGCAGGATCAAGCTTTGGATTTGCAATTAACACAAATGGTGAATTATTTGGATGGGGTTTCAATGCGAATGGGCAACTTGGAATTGGAACCACGAATGATGAATATTATCCGATTCAAGAAGTTGGATTAGGAACCAATTGGAACTATATTTCAGGTGCCGCAGGTGCTGTAAATGCAGGATCCGTTTTTGGGACGCATAGTCTTAGTTTACAAGGGTCAAATTTTTCTATATGCGCTACGGGCTCAAATTACGTGGGTCAATTAGGCGACAATACTACTACTCAAAGTAACTTTTTTAACTGTTCAACAGGAGATTTGAATGTTGGACTTGTAGAAATGGATAAATCAGACTTTTTCACAGCAATGCCGAATCCGTCAAATGGATTGTTCACCATTAATACCGAAACCTTAAATTCATCAAGACACCTTTGTAACGTATTGGATGCAACTGGAAAAGAAGTTTATCGAAATTCCTTTAACACTGAAATTTTCCAGATTGATTTACAAGACTTAAGTTCAGGGGTTTATATAATAATTCTCGAAAATGAAGCCTTATCGGTAAAAAAACGAGTGGTTATTGAGTAGTGCCTACGCAAATCCAGTTTATGAGCTGAAATATAAAACGCAAAATTATGCCATTAGAAAGTGCTGTATATTTTATTAGGGCAAGGGCTGGGAATCAAGTTTATCAATCCAGGGTCGTCATTGCTAAAACGCTATGAAAAATCCACAAGGTTCTAGAATTGTCAACCTTGACCTCATCCGGTTTGTTGCTGCACTGATGATTATTTTCCTTCATGCCTATGAAGCATGGGTGGGTTGGTTCGGACAGGTGGGTTTATTGAGTAATGGCACATTTAAAACACTTTCCTACTCGGGAACTTGGATAGACCAATTCATTCGGAACTTAGGCCATGGTGTCGATGTGTTTTTCTTGATCAGTGGATTTTTAATCACGTATTTATTATTAGAAGAAAAGAAAGCAATCGGCAAGATTTCCATTTGGAAATTTATGGTTCGGCGTTCCTTGCGAATTTGGCCCTTGTATTTTTTAATCATCGCGATCGGTCCTGTTTTGGTTTCGTGGCTGCAAGAAACCTCACCAAATTACACTTGGAATCTACTTTTCATTGGAAACTTCGATGTAATTTTTACCGAAAAATGGCTGTACCCCTTTGCCCATTTATGGTCTATTTGTATAGAGGAGCATTTTTATTTGGTTTGGCCTTTCATCATTGCTTGGGTTCCCACCAAACGTTTAATGTCCGTTTTCATGGGAATTATAATTTTTAGCATAGGTTTTAGAATGTATGCTTGGTCTAATTTCGACCACGGATGGTACTATGTTTTTACCCATACCTTGAGCCGAATGGATGTTTTGGTTATAGGTGCCATCGGGGGCTATTACCATTCCATTTCTCCCATTCAGATCCATTTATCCCGCATGCAGCGCTACCTGATTTTCGGTTTGTTAATCAGCGTATTGAGCTTGGAACCCATTACCCAATGGGATACTTTGATAATGGTTGGTTTTAAGAAATATATCTACGTGGCGCTAACAGCCATACTTCTGCTTGATTTTTTATTTAATCCGTCGTTTAAACACGTGTTAAAGCCAACAAGCTTCGTCCATTACCTTGGTAAGGTCTCTTATGGCATTTATATGTTTGGAAATGTCCTTCTGCTGGTTATAATTAAAAAAATCTTGCTAAAATTTGGTATAACTAATCTTTGGATTTTCATGGGGATTGTACTGTTTTTATCCATCCTTGTTCCCATCCTGAGTTATGAATTTTTCGAAAAACCCTTTTTGAAATTGAGCGCAAGGTTTCGGGTGATAAAATAAAATTGGATGAATTGCACTTAGTTTAGCATATGAGAACAAATTTAACGATCATTCTACTCTTGCCTTTTTTGGCATTTACACAATCCATTCTTACAATCACGGATTCATTGAGCCGAACTCCACTCGAACACGTGGCTATCTACAATTCAAATCAAGAATTGATCAATTTTTTCTAACCATCATTGTACCCGTTTGGAATTCTGTTTGCCAATTTAAAAAATACAAACCTTGTGGTATAACATCGTAATTCAATACTTCTTCCCCAAATTCAAGTTTCTGTGAATCTATCTCTTTTCCATCTAGTGTAAATAACTGAGTAGATATTGGCACATCGTCTGTGCGGTGAATTAATAGATTATGCTCAAAAGGATTAGGATAGCAAGATACATTAAAGGAAGGATCAATTTCCGGTGCCCCGAGCCATGGAGGATTCACCCCTTGTTGAAACATAAAATACCTGGAAACAGCATCACAGATGAACATGAGCCAAATGTTGTTATAGGGGTCAACTTCGAGTTCTACATTTAAGGTGCTGTTCGCACAGCCAGCGTAAGTTGCAAGTAAATCAACGAGGTTGGTGGTTTGTTCCCAAGTCTGAGTGCTTCGGTTATATTTAGAAATGTATTTGGGTGTATGAAGCGAATTAAAACAATCTGTATTTCCAAAAAGGACCCACAGGTTGCCGTCCAAATCAAAACAAAGTTTTCTTGGATGGCCATCTGGCATTTGTAAAGAATTAGAAGTAGAAATACTATCAATTTCAAATGTGCCGTGCCCCACGCCAATGTGATCTATTTTGGTATAAAACAGGGTGTCTGTACCAGGTAATAGCTTGGCATCTAAAATCTTGTGATTGCTAGGCATGGTGTTGTCAATCGCGGGACTAGCACCGGCTGGCAGATCGACATGAGAAACAGACCCCCAATAAAAGGAATAACTTGCATTTTCACCAACTAATAAATTACTATGTGATTCTGGATAGGTGTTGATAAGCTGATCCTGAAAGTAAACCAGGGTATACGTACCAAATGGATCCAAGGTGCCCATATACAACGTATCATTGCGAACAACCATATTTCCAATGCTGTTCATTTGATGCTCACCAGGTAAATCAATCGTTTGAAAGGTGTTGCCATCGAATTTGTAAAAGAATGGCGTCCCACCGTTATACGAGTACATAGCCGAGCTGGTAAAAACAGGTCTTCTATACGTCCACGAGAAATCAACAAAATTGAATAATGGTACCACGGCAGGGGTATAATGGGTAAATACCCCATCATCAAAATGTATAGGGTAACTTGTTTTTAGCCAGAAGCTTGAGTCAAATGGATTGATGGATAAGAACACAGAATTTTGTCCCATATTCACCTCTTGCCAAGATTGGGCATTTATATTTTTAAACGATGATATGAAGAGTAAAAATACGATTAAAGCTTTATCCATTTCTTAACAATTTTGAAATTCTCTGTTCTATATTCAACTAAATAAATCCCTTGTAACATACCGGAACAATCAAATGAAAATGTTTTTAGCCCATATACTTCTTTGCAATAATGAACTTGGCTATTCAAATCAAAAATAAAAATAATCCCTAAAGATGTTTCATCTAAGCCGTGATTCACCACTTTGCATATTGTTCATGTTTAGGGATTACGACAACCTAAACGCATGTCATGGGGGAGAGGGGTAGTTATAGGGTGCGCCCTTCGACAGGCTCAGGGACCGCACCTGTCCTAATTATACTCTGCTAAAGCGTACCCTGAGTAGTTCTCCGCCATGGCGGAAACGTATCGAAGGGTGCGGAAAAAAAGTAGAGAAATATAAAAACATCGTGATGTATTTTAGTCACCCTCCTTTATCCTCCCTCGAGGGAGGAAGAAAACAATAGAACTAGGGTGTAAATGTAAATTAATCTAAGTATTCGAACCTATTTCTCCAAATCCCTAAACATGGCCAATATCGCCGCTTCATTGGGGGCACAAATGCCACGTTCGGTAATTAATCCAGTCACTAAGCGCGCTGGGGTTACGTCAAAGCCGTGATTCACCGCTTGCGTGGTTTCCGGGCAAATCAATACAGGTTCAATGGCACCTGCGGCACTTTTTCCAATCACATAACGCACCTCGTCTTGGTTTCGTTCCTCAATTGGTATTTCTTTAAGTCCATCCCGCACCGATAAATCCAAGGTGGTTGAAGGGAGTGCTACATAAAATGGAATCTTGTTGTCGAATGCCGCCAAGGCCTTCAGGTAGGTGCCAATTTTGTTGGCTACATCCCCATGGCGTGTGGTACGGTCGGTACCAACAATGACCATATCCACCATGCCGTGCTGCATCAA
>JAIXRD010000011.1 GCA_027485365.1 Cryomorphaceae bacterium
AGAAGTATTAACGAATACACTTAAGTCAATACCTGTGCTTACAGGAATTGAGCAAGCACCAAATTACCAAGTGCTATATACACCAAACGATTATAACTTAGGTCTTGCAAATAATTATGCCCTCGATTTAATTAATGCGCAAGGGGCCTGGGATATCACTCAAGGGAATGCGAGTTTTATTATTGGAATTAGTGATCAAAATGTAAATCCCTTACACGAAGAATTGACTGGTAAAATCGTATCGTATGACGCGACTAATACTGCTCCTCCAACACACGGAAATGCCGTATGTGCAATTGCTGCAGGAAACACAAACAATAATATTGGACTTAGTTCAATTGGATTCAATTCATCAATAGCATTCTACCAAATGAACTATAATCAATTACTTGTTGCTACATACAACGGAATTCGGGTGTTAAACCTAAGCTGGACTTCTGGATGTTTTTACAACCAATACGAACAAGATGTAATGACAGAAGTATACAATAATGGTACATTCATTATTGCTGCTGCTGGAAACGGAAACACCTGTAGTTCGCCAGATGCGCTTGTATATCCAGCTGCATATGCTCATGTATTTGCAGTAACTAGTATTGGTGAGTTAGACAACCACGAACAAGTAAACGGAGATCCATTATCCACGCATCAACACAACCAAATGGTTGATTTATCTGCTCCAGGATACAATGTTGCAATTGCTCCGGTGAACGGATGGTATTTGAATAGTTCTGGTACCTCCTACGCCGCACCATATGTAACAGGTACTGTTGCCCTTATGTTAGCTGTAAATCCTTGCCTAGGAAATGTTGATCTTGAAACCATACTTAAAAATACATCTACCAATATCGATGCATTAAATCCATTGTACGCTGGAAAAATTGGCAGCGGGCGTTTAAATGCAGCAGCAGCAGTCTTACTAGCTCAAACCTTTGTTCACGAAGCGGTTTTTAATGTAAACATTCAAGGATCTTGTGCCAGCACTTCTTCAACAGTTAGCCTTAATCCAAGCAATGTAACGGGTAATGTATCGGTTACGTGGTCCAATGGTATGGTAGGACTTCAAAATACGGGAATAGAAACTGGAACCTATACCCTAACCTTGGTGGATGCCATTGGTTGTAGTTCAGATACAACATTTACAGTGAATGCGCCAGTAGCAGTTCAAGTTAATGGCGTTGTAACTCAAATTCAGTGTTTCGGTCAAGCGAACGGTGCAATCGATGTGAGTATACTTCAAGGAAATCCTGGTTTTACTTACGCTTGGGATAACGGAGCAACTACGCAAGATTTAACGAACCTTGATGCTGGAACCTACCGATTAACCGTAGTTGATGCCAATGGATGTATTTCGTACAGCAGCTATACCCTTTCTCAGCCTACTGAGATTACATTAAATGCTACAGTAACTAATGAAGTACAAGGTAATGACGGAACGATTGATTTAACAATTACAGGTGGAGTTCCATCCTATACTACCCTATGGTCAAATGGTGTAAATACCGAGGACCAAACGAATCTTACCGCTGGAACATATGAAGTAACAGTGGTAGATGGAAACGGATGTATGAATAGTTTAGAAGTAATTATTTTGAATAATCAAACAAACAGTATAACAGAAGAACATGCAATTAACATGACGATTTTTCCAAATCCTAGCATGGGAAATGCAACGGTTCAATGGAATGAAGAAATGGTACAACTCTTGGTAATTGATAACAACGGTCGTGTTGTTTATAATAAAGATATCAACGGACTTAATTCAATTGAAATTAATTCATTGAGTTCGGGAACTTATTATGTGAATTTATTTAATAAAGAAGGAATTGCAGGCACACAACGAATCGTTGTACTGTAATAGTTAGGTTTAGGGTTGGAAAAAGGGATGGCAACGGCTATCCCTTTTTCTTTTTCATTAAAAAATGTTGAATTTCACCAAAAAGTAAATGGGATGGTTCAATGCAAGAATAGCCCAGTTTCTCATAAAACCCCAGCGCTTGCGCTCTGGCATGTAAGATAATTTCAGTCGCCCCTGAATTCCAGGCATCCAATTCCATAGTATTCATCAAGTTTGCCCCTATACCCTTGGATTGACAGCTCGGTTCTACCGCCATAAATCTAATTTGTCTTGTAGTAGGTTCTAAATAATCCAAGCGACCTACGCCAATTATTTCGTTTTCTTCGAATGCAGCAAAATGCGATGTTTCGTGTTCATAATCATCGCGTTCAGAACCAAGGGCTTGATTCCAGGGTTGCCTTAACACCTTCCATCTGAGGTGATAATACTTATCCCATTCTTCCTTGTTTTTGGGTTCTCTTATTTCCATTTAAATGCAAGTTGCGTTAAGCGTTTAGTAGATGTAATGCCTTGTGTTTCTTCACGAATCAACGCTTTAGCCTCCAGGGTTTCAAAAACCTCATCTAACGATTTGATAATTCCCAACGGAATAACATGTTCTAATGCCAAATCAGACAATTCTTTAGCCTCATACATTAAAATGTAAGGAGCCATTTCTTCCATTAATTTTATGCGATTTTTAACCCGGTCTTCGTTCGTTGAGTAGTCTAAATTAGACGAAATTAATTCACAACCAAGCACCTTGCATAGTGTTTGAAATTGCCGATCCGAACCAACCGCAAACGTGACTAATTTTTTATCTTTCGTTCTAAAAATCTCTCCATAAGGAGCGATGTTCGGATGTAAACTTCCCATGCGGGTTGGAATTATATCATTCATTAAAAATGCGGACGCTTGATTCACTAAACTAGAAACCGCTGCATCATAGAGCGAAACACTAACCCAACTCCCTAAATTTGTCTTTTCACGTTTAAGTAATGCGAGCAAAAGTGCTTCTTTCAACTGATGTGCGGCTAGTACGTCAATGAATGCAATTGGCATTTTAGTTGGATATCCATCAGGCGCACCATTCATGGCCATAATTCCCGATTCAGCTTGCAGAATTAAATCATATGCTACGCGGTCTGAATTATCGCCAAACCCTGAAATAGAACCTATTATTAGGCGTGGGTTTATTGCATGTAATTTTTCTTTTGTAAGATTAAATTTCAAGTAATCGGAGGACTTAAAATTCATGATTAAAACATCAACCGTAGGGAGCTGTTCCAACAACCACGCATAATCAGAAGGCAAGGTAAAATCCTTAGTAATATACTCCTTGCGGAAATTTATACTTGAAAAATAACTTGTAACCTCTTGCTTTTCCCCCGGAATTCGCCACGTTCGTGTCACGTCGCCATGAATCGGATGTTCAATTTTGGTGACCTTTGCTCCCAGCTCAGCAAAGAAACTTGCTACCGATGGGCCAGCTAAGACTGTAGAAAGATCAAAAACTTCAAGATTAGCAAACATTGCTCAAAAGTACATTAAAAATCTATTGAAAAATTCAAGATTTCATAGTGGATTGGTAGCAATTTTATGTTTAATTGAGTAGCTTTGCGGCAATAAAAAATTTACTATGGTTTTCGATATTGACATGATTAAACGGGTATATGCAACTTACCCTGAGCGAATTAATGCAGCTAGACAAGTGCTAAATAAACCGTTAACCTTAACGGAAAAAATACTTTACGCGCATTTATGGGATGGGAATGGCACGGTTGCGTTTGAACGAGGAAAATCATATGTGGATTTTGCACCAGACCGAGTTGCAATGCAAGACGCTACGGCTCAAATGGCATTACTTCAATTCATGCAAGCAGGTAAGAAACGCGTTGCGGTTCCTTCTACGGTGCATGCGGATCACTTAATACAAGCTAGAGTTGGTGCGAGTAAAGATTTACAAGATTCATTGAATCAAAACAATGAGGTATTCAACTTTTTGTCATCTATTTCAAATAAATACGGAATCGGATTTTGGAAACCAGGTGCAGGGATCATTCACCAAGTAGTTTTAGAAAATTATGCGTTTCCTGGAGGAATGATGATTGGAACGGATTCCCACACTGTAAATGCAGGTGGACTTGGAATGGTAGCGATTGGTGTAGGTGGTGCAGATGCCGTGGATGTTATGGCCGGAATGGCTTGGGAATTAAAGTTTCCGAAATTAATTGGGATTAAACTAACTGGAAAGTTAAATGGATGGACATCTGCTAAAGATGTAATTCTAAAAGTTGCAGATATTTTAACTGTAAAAGGTGGCACTGGATGTATTGTTGAATATTTTGGAGAAGGAGCAGAATCTTTATCTTGTACAGGAAAAGGGACCATTTGTAACATGGGTGCTGAAATTGGTGCCACTACATCAACCTTTGGTTATGACGACTCCATGCGCAGGTATTTAATTGCTACTGGTCGTCAGGACGTTGTTGATGCAGCTGATGTTATTGCTGAACATTTGACTGGAGATGCTGAAGTATATGAAAATCCGAAAGCTTATTTTGATCAAATTATTGAAATCAACCTTTCTGAATTAGAACCGCACATCAATGGCCCGTTTACTCCAGACCGTGGTACACCGGTATCTAAAATGCGTGCAGAAGCAGAAAAGAATGGGTGGCCGATGGATGTAGAATGGGGATTGATTGGTTCTTGTACAAATTCTTCTTACGAAGATTTGGCACGTGCAGCCTCCGTGGTTAAACAAGCTGTTGCCAACGGAATTACACCAAAAGCAGAATTCGGAATCAACCCGGGTTCGGAGCAAGTTAGATTCACTGCTGAACGCGATGGGATACTCGCTGATTTCGAGAAAATGGGCACTAAAGTGTTCACGAATGCCTGTGGGCCGTGTATTGGACAGTGGGATCGTGAAGGTGCTGAAAAGCAAGAAAAAAACACGATTGTTCATTCATTCAACCGAAACTTCTCAAAACGTGCAGATGGTAACCCAAATACTCACGCCTTTGTTACTAGTCCTGAAATGGTAGCTGCATTAGCCATTGCTGGAGATTTAGGGTTTAATCCATTGACGGATACCTTAACCAATGCTGAAGGTAAGTCTTTCAAGTTAACTCCACCTGTTGGAGATGAATTACCAACGAAAGGTTTTGCTGTTGAAGACAATGGATATCAAGCGCCAGCAGCCGATGGTAGTGGCGTGAATATCATAGTAGCTCCTGATTCTCAACGTCTTCAATTGTTAGAAAACTTCCCGGTATGGAATGGTAAAAACATTACCGATGCGAAGCTTTTGATTAAGGTCAAGGGAAAATGTACTACGGACCATATTTCTATGGCGGGTCCTTGGTTGAAATACCGTGGACATTTAGACAATATTTCAAACAACCTTTTAATTGGTGCTGAAAATGCATTTAATGGAAAAGCGAATGAAGTAAAAAATCAGTTAACCGGAAGTTACGGTGAAGTTCCTGCAGTTCAACGCGCCTACAAGGCAGCAGGAATTGCTTCAATTGTTGTTGGTGATCATAACTATGGTGAAGGAAGCTCAAGAGAACATGCCGCGATGGAACCAAGACATTTAGGAGTTTCTGCAGTCATTGTTAAGTCTTTTGCTAGAATTCACGAGACTAATCTTAAGAAACAAGGCATGTTAGCATTAACGTTTGCTAATGAAGCGGATTACGATAAAATCCATGAAAATGATTTATTTGATTTTATTGATCTTGAGACTTTTGCCCCTGAAAAACCATTAACCTTGAGAATTCGTCATGACAATGGCACTCACGATGATATTATGCTAAATCACACCTACAATCAGTCGCAAATCGAATGGTTTAAGGCAGGGTCGGCATTGAACTTAATTAAACTGATGGAGAATTAATTCAAAGTTTACAGCATAAAAAAAGGGAGGCGAGCCTCCCTTTTTTTTGTATCAATAATTTGTACTTAGAACTTAACTGAAAGACCAGCTTGAAGTAAACCACCTCCGAAAGCACCTAACTCAACATGCGCACCGATGTTTTGTGTAAAGTACATTTTTGCACCGATCGCAATACGAAGCGTAACTGGAACTAATGCACCATCAAGATTTGCGTCCGTATAACTAGACGTTGTAGGATTTGTCTCACTTGCACGATTTACAGATTTGTATCCACCCGCAAAACCAGCATACATATCTAATTTCTCCTCTTGAACAAAATGATAATTCAATCGAAACATGGCACGCAATTTCTTAGCAGTGTATTGGGTTTGATATTGGTTAATCAAAAAGTCCCCATTCGCATCCGTTTGCGCATTGCCATTAGCGTCGTATACAAAGTCATCGAATTTATACGAATAACCCGAAACTTCATAATTCACATCAGCACCAATTCCCACTTTATCGGATGCCATATATTCAATACGTCCGCCATAGGACAACATACTTCCAACCACTTGATAATCTTGGATATTCGTTTGATTACCCTCATACTGATTATAAATTAATGAGTTTGCCCAGTTTGGTACTCCAATGTAGGGATCAATAGAAATATTCCCTTGACCCATTTGCGCTTTCGCGCTTACTCCACCAATAACAGCAAAGATTAAAACATAGATTTTTTTCATAATTAATTAATTTGTTCTAATATACTTGAAATTACATTAATAGTTTCATTTCAGGGAATGATTTCTCCACGGAATCCACTTCATTCAATGAAATATTCAAATCGGAGATTGTTGATGCCACGATCGCCGCTAATACAATCCGATGATCATTATACGTATCAATGTAGGGCTCATGGTCTTTTATTCCGCCCGTAATTATAATCTCATTCGTTACTGCTTCAAAAGAAACACCCAAGGCACTAAGCATAGCCATAGATGATTTTAAGCGATCTGATTCTTTATACATTAGGCGCTGTGTTCCTTTTATGATTGATGTTCCGCTTGCTGACGCGGCTAAAACACACAATAATGGAAACAAATCTGGACAATGCGTCACATCGCAATTAAACGACCGATTTTCGGAATGCCTTACCGTAATAACATCCCCATTCCATTCAATTTGCGCACCGTACAAGGTTAATATATCAAGTATGTACTCATCTGCTTGATTGCTTTCAAGACGTAAGCCTTTAACACATATTTCATTGGTAATAGCCCCTATACACAATAAATTTGCAGCCCCACTCCAATCCCCATCAATTTGAATATCTCGACCTTGAATCTGGCTATTATCATCAAAGGAAATGCAGTCATCGACCCACGAAAGAATAATGCCTCGATTCATTAAATTATTAACCGTCATGTTAAGGTACGGTGTACTTACAAGATTCTTTAAACACAACCTACGCTCCCCTGTAGATTTAGCTAAGCGGATTAAGACACCCGATGCAATTTGAGAAGTAGCCGATGCATCAAGCTGAATATGCTTTTGGCATGGATTGATTTGTTCTAAAATCAAAGGCCATTCTCCGTGATTTGAACGTTGAATTAAACCCAGTTGATCCAAAAGTTCGCCATTTACATGAAGTTCACGCGAAAGCAAGGTGCCTTTGGCTTGAATTATAAGTTTTCGAGTAAATAAAAAACCAACGGAAACAATATTTCGAATTAAATAACCAGACTCCCCAACATGAACTGCAAGTTCATCTTTTATGATTGGATTGATGGGCGGAAAAACTTCTATCCTATTTTCATTAATTAATACAGTAGCACCAAATGACTCAATACACTTAATGGCCGATAATACATCATCCGGAAGTGAAATGAAATTACCATGTAATCGCGTAGGTGAATTTGCCACAACCGACAATAATAGCTCTCGCTGCATATGGCTTTTAGATACGGGAGCCTGAATAAGAGAAGGCAATGCAATGTTAGGGATTCGAAGCACCTTTATCAGAATTTCGTAATATTTTTGATTGAATATCTATAGATTCTTGATGAATCAATTTAAAAACTTCCGCAGCAAACTCCTTGGACAATTCTGCATCTTCGGATAATCTGAGAAATTTAGCTAAGGCTTCTTCCCATTGATTCGGTTGAAAAATAGCTATATTATTTCGTTTCTTATAGTGACCAATCTGCTCAACCAATTCCATTCGTTTAGCAAATAGCTCAACCACTTGATTGTCTAAAATTGAAATGTTGGCGCGCAATTCACGTATTTCCTCTTGATCGATAGCTTCTCTGCTTCGAACATTCAAATTTGCAAGCAGTTCAAGATACGCTTTAGGAGTTAATTGTTGTTTCGCATCTGTTTTTGCTACGGCAGGATTTGGATGAACTTCAATCATCAAGCCATCAAACTTCAAATCAATGGCCTTTTGTGATACTTCAAATACATTGTTTGCAATTCCTGAAATATGGGATGGATCGCAGATAATTTCTAACCCTGGGAACTCGGCACGCAATGCAATTGGAATTTGCCAGTTGGGAAGGTTACGATATTTCAGTTTATCATACGTTGAAAATCCCCTATGAATGGCAATTACTTTTTTAACCCCAGCTTTATACAAGCGTTCTATCCCTCCTACCCATAGTTTTAAATCAGGATTCGTTGGATTCTTAATAAGGATTGTTGCCTCTGTTCCTTGAAGGGAATCCGCGAGTTCTTGAACAGAAAACGGATTAGATGTTGTTCTTGCGCCAATCCACATCATATTGAACCCGTGGGCTAAGACTTTTTCTACATGTGTTGAATTAGCAACCTCGGTTAATACATTTAACCCGAACTCCTCTTGAATATCACGCATCCAACCTAAGGCCTCATCTCCTGCACCTTCAAAGGCGCCGGGTTGTGTTCTA
>JAIXRD010000093.1 GCA_027485365.1 Cryomorphaceae bacterium
GAAAACCGGTTCCACTTGAGTCGTTGGAAAACAAGATCCTGGCTGTCGGTAAGACTTTAGATCCGGAAATTTTAATTGAAAATGAGAAAATTCAGGAGTTTATTAAACTTCGAAAAGATTAAATGACCCTTTCCGAATTTCGCTCAGCGTTGAAAAATACGTTACAAGATTTTTATTCAAACAGTGAATTAGATCAGCTCGCTAAAAGCCTGTTGATGAGTCGCATGAAGTTGGATTCTACGTCGTATCTGTTAGCTTCAGAGTCTCAGTTGTCCGATGAGGTGTTGGAACAATTAAGGTCAGATATTCACCGCCTTTCAATGCACGAACCGCTGCAATATGTGTTGGGTAATACATCGTTTTATGGCCTTGAAATTCAATGTAATCCTGCTGCACTCATTCCGCGACCCGAGACCGAAGAATTAGTGGATTGGGTCTTACGCGAAGTTCAATTACCTTCTTGCGCGTTGATTGATTTAGGCACAGGTACCGGTTGCATACCGCTTGCAATTAAAGCGAAACGTCCGTCTTGGCAAGTTTCTGCGATAGATGTGAGTCAAGATGCTTTAGCGTTGGCGCGTTCCAATGCTTTAAGGTTGGCCTTGGATGTTCACTTTGAAGCTACGGATTTGTTGAAAGACTTTTCGGACCTTGCGATTAAAGACAAATTTAATGTAGTGATATCAAATCCTCCGTATATTCCCAATGCGGATGCGATGTCTATGTTGCCTAATGTATTAAATCATGAGCCACACCTGGCCTTGTTTGTACCTGATTCGGACCCCTTACTTTTTTATCGCCGTATTGTCGCATTCTGTGAAGAATATTTGAATACGGATGGCTACGTATTTGTTGAAATTCATGAAGAATTATCTGAAGAAACAATACAATTGTTTGATCGGGCCGGGTTTGCTAACATTGAATTAAGGAAAGATTTACAAGGAAAATCGCGCATGATTAAGGCGCAACGTGTATCTTTATGATGTGAATCCGGAAGAAGCAAAAGCTAGAATTTTATCCTTGTCTGCCGAACTGAATCGGCACAATGATTTGTATTATATTCAGGCAAAGCCAGAGATTTCCGATCAAGCTTTTGATTTTCTTTTAAAAGAATTAGAATCCCTCGAGGCTCTATTCCCAGATTTTGCACTTCCAAACAGTCCTTCTAAACGAGTGGGAGGAGATATCACTAAAAAGTTTGAGTCTGTTCGACATGAATTCCCTATGCTTTCTTTGGCGAATACCTATTCTGAAGAGGAAATTCAAGAATGGGCAGGAAGGATAAGCAAAGCTGGAATGGAAGACTTGGAGTTCGTTTGTGAGTTAAAGTACGATGGGGTAGCGATTGGATTGCGCTATGAGATGGGGGAGTTGGTTCGTGCGGTAACGCGTGGAGATGGAGAGCAGGGGGAAGATATTACAGCCAATGTGCGAACCATACGAACAGTTCCTTTGAGTTTAAAAGGCGATTTTCCGGATAAATTTGAGATTCGAGGAGAAGTATTTATGCCGCTTGCGTCGTTTAATAAATTAAATGAAGCGCGTGACGAAGCCGGAGAGGAACGCTTTGCGAATCCAAGAAATACTACCGCCGGCACCCTGAAGCTACAGGATTCTGCCGTTGTAGCTACCCGGGGCTTAGATACCTTTCTATATGGCGTATATGGCAACGACTTGTCCTTTCAGTCGCACATGGATGCCGTTAAAGCAGCCGGTTCATGGGGGTTTAAAATTCCTTCTGAGGCGTACGGGTATATTTCAAGTACCAATACCATCGCCGGGGTTATGGATTTTATTCACTATTGGGATGAGCACCGCACTGAATTACCGTTTGAAATCGATGGCATCGTTATTAAAGTGAACTCCTATGAGCATCAGCGCAGGTTAGGCTTTACCGCTAAATCTCCTCGTTGGGCGACAGCCTTTAAATTTAAGGCAAAACAAGTCCAAACACGCTTGCTTTCTGTAGATTATCAAGTGGGAAGAACCGGAGCAATAACGCCTGTGGCGAATTTATCTCCAATCTCACTTGGTGGAACTACCGTTAAACGAGCTTCGCTGCATAATGCGGACCAAATCGAAAAGTTGGATCTTCACCTAGAGGACTTGGTATTTGTAGAAAAGGGCGGCGAAATTATCCCTAAAATTGTTGGACTTGACCTCGCTAAGCGCTTGCCAAATGCTATGCCAGTAGGGTTTATTACGCACTGTCCAGAATGTCACTCACTTCTTGTTCGTGAGGAAGGAGAGGCACATCATTTTTGTCCAAACCAGGTTTCTTGTCCACCTCAAGTTATCGGTAGAATTCAGCATTTCGTTTCTCGTAGAGCAATGAATATCGATGGGATCGGTGAAGAAACAGTGGCGCAGTTGGTGAATGAAGGGGTGATTACAACGCTCGCGGATTTATACGACTTAACGCGCGAACCCTTGCTCGCCTTGGATCGAATGGCGGATAAATCTGTAGATAATCTGCTCGCCGGTATAGAGGCCAGTAAGCAAGTGCCATTTGAACGGGTGCTCTTCGGTTTGGGAATTCGTTTCGTTGGCGAAACAGTCGCAAAAAAATTAGCTTATGCCTTTGGTACCATGGATACGCTTCAAATTGCTACATTTGAAGAACTTTTAGCAGTTGATGAAATCGGAGAACGCATTGCGAATTCTTTAATCTCATTCTTCAAGAACCAAGAAAGCTTGCAATTGATTGCTCGATTAAAGCTTCATGGCTTGAATATGGAGGTAGAAAAACGAGCACTTGACTCAACGGTGCTTGAAGGTAAAACATTGGTAGTGAGCGGTGTATTTGATTCGTTCTCAAGAGATGAGTTAAAACACTTAATCGATATAAATGGAGGTAAAAACACAGGTTCTGTATCAGCGAAAACAGATTTTTTAGTAGCTGGTGAGGGCATGGGACCAAGTAAATCGAAAAAAGCGACGGATATGGGTGTAACCATTTTGTCTGAAGAAGAATTTAAAAACCTGATTGGGTATGGCAAATAATAGCATGTGGGCATCCACAAAATCATTGATGGTTGTAATCAACTATGTGAATGAAATTCAGCTACGCGACTATCGGCGTGCGCTAGATGCGATTTTAGATAAAAGTCATGTCAAAAAACTAACGATTATTGTAAATGTGCCTAAGGAGGTAGATAAAGCTACCTTGCCGCCGCATTTCTTGATTTATTACAACAGTCCCTTGGATTATTCCTTCATGGGAAAATTGAAGGATGTTCTGCTCATGCGTGAATTAGAAAAATCTTTCGATTTATTGCTGTGGATGGGTTCTTTGGAACAAAAAGTTTATCCAGAAATGAAAAATACGCAATTCAAACGTAAAGTTGTGGTGAATGATTCCGATGATTCGTATTTTGATTTACAGCTGCAAACGAAGGAAGAAAGTCCCGTTGATGTGTTGAATTTTGTAACAAACACACTCGATAAAATCGAATTATATGACTAATATTTTTAAAGGATCGGGAGTTGCGCTAGTCACTCCATTTAACCAGGACATGCAAATAGATTTTGACGCCTTGGCGAGTTTGGTTGAATACCAAATTGACAATGGAACAGATTTTTTGGTCGTACAAGGAACCACAGGTGAATCACCAACCTTGTCGAAGTCCGAGAAAATGGATGTCTTAAACGAAGTCATTGAAATCAATGAAGGACGTTGTAAAATCGTTTATGGAGTAGGTGGTAACAATACAGCCGCTGTAGCAGAATCCTTGGCGGATTTGCCAAAAGGGGTAGATGGTATTTTATCAGTGTCTCCGTATTACAATAAACCCATTCAAAAAGGAATTGTAGCGCATTATAAAATTGTCGCTGATTCAACCGATTTACCGATTATCCTGTATAATGTCCCAGGAAGAACGGGATCGAATGTTGCTCCGGAAACAACCTTGGAATTGGCGGAAGTTAGAAATATTGTTGCGGTTAAAGAAGCATCGGGCAACATGGAACAGATCATGCAAATTATTAAATATCGTCCTTCAGGTTTTGGGGTCCTTTCAGGAGATGATAACTTAACCATGCCCTTAATTGCTGCAGGTGCCGATGGTGTAATTTCGGTTGTTGCCAATGCATTTCCTGCCCTGTTTTCCTCTATGGTACATGCGGCGATGAACGGGGAGCTTGATGTAGCACGAGCGGCGCATTATAAGCTGTTCGATGTAACTAAAATGTTCTTTGAACAAGGAAATCCAGGTGGGGTTAAGGCCGCCTTGGCGCACATGCAATTAATGGATGAATACATGCGATTACCGCTTTTTCCCGTGTCTGATGAATTAAGAAAACGAATTGAGAAAGAAACTACCGCAATCCTTGGGTAGAACCTTGTGCATCCTTGCACTGATTGCGCTCTTCGTAAATTGTTCACATCCTAAAGGGAACTCGGATACAAAGAATCCGCCGTCTATTCAAAACCCTCCTTCCAATGGCGGAGATTGCATTGGGGTGCCGAAGATTAAAAAGGAAGTTGACTTAGTGTCAATTAACCAAACCAACCCAGAAATTTTTGTGAGCCTTGCTTATGCAAGTTCGGATAATTTTATGCACGAAGTCCTTTACCTTAAGTGGAAGGAAGCGTACCTTCAAAAACCTGTGGCATTGATGTTAAATAAGGCCCAAGATCGGCTCACATTCCTGAAGCCAGGCTTACACTTGCTCGTTTATGATGCCGCTCGACCCCTGTCGGTACAACAGCACATGTGGGATGCCTTGGATTCAATTCCCGTTAAAGAACGTGTCAAGTTTGTGAGTTCCCCACGTGGTAAAAGCTTGCATAACCTAGGGTGTGCAGTAGATTTAACCATCTGTGATGCCAAAGGAATTCCGTTGGATATGGGTGCGGGATTCGACGATATACGTTTAATTGCTTATCCGATGTATGAAGCGAAGTATCTGGCAGAAGGTGAGTTAACGAAAGATCAACTAGCGAATAGAACCTTGCTAAGAAGTGTTATGCGTTATGCCGGTTTTAGTGGAATCCCCACGGAATGGTGGCATTTCAATGCCTATTCAAAAAAGGAAGCGCTCGAGAGGTTTCAGGTCATTGAAACCGAGGAAACGATTACTCAATAAGTTAAATTCAGTACGGTTGTATCGAATGGAGTTGTTGTTACTCCAAGGATTCCTGTATTAGAAGTGCCGAACACAGCGTATTCGATCGAGTAGAGGCTGTTGCCATCATTAATACAGAAAATGGACGTGTCTTGAAAGCCATACAGGTGCGTTATTCCTGAAAAACAACATTCACTGCATCCGTTCTTCCCTTGTTGCCGTATGAATTGAAGGTGGTCGTTGTTCGCGGCGTTGTTGTTGAATATTTTTATTTCTACCCAAGATTTTGCTGTGGTTGTTACATTTCTAATATTGGTTTCTTTTAATTTTAATTGAGAATAGTACACTTCAAGCTCTTGATCAAAATATTGATTTTTCTTAACGTACAAGGTGTATTTTTCAGTCCGAGTGCGGTCAAAGGTAAAGGCGTATTTTCCATCTTCACCGGTTACAGCACTTGCTACCAACGCATATTGGTTATTCCCGCTGCTAATTCCGTAAAGTTCCACGGTTGCACCTGTCAAGGGTTGATTAAATGATGCATCGGTAATCACGCCCTCTAAGGTAAATGTACCCGCCCCTTTGTTGCAACCAAACAACAACATAATGGAAAGGCTAAGAAGAAATAGGTTTATTAATTTCATGAATTAAAGGTAGAAAATATATTGTCTTTCTTCTCCAACGGAATAAACAAGAAGTCTGAAGTAACCCGTTGCTTTCCATGTTCTTCGATGAGTTTGTTATCGTACAACCCACACTGCACATAATCCAATCCCTTGAAAAATTCACAAAACTCGGTAATATAACGCTCTGAAATTTCGATTTGAACCATCGGACGTAATCGGTTTAGTTCCATTCCAATGCTCGAAAATACCGTCCATTCGTATCCTTCTATGTCGCACTTTATATAATCTAAATGGGTCAAGTTAGATAAAAATTCTTGGGCTGATTGTACCGGAACCGTGAGGTGTTCAGGGTTCAATTTGGCTTCTTCTTCAGAAATCACATGAGGCAATCCAGTACGCAACACACCGTGCTGAACAGGCATCACCATGTGTAAATTTCCTTGGCTTGCACCCAGAGCCGCATGAATTAGTTTTACCTGGGGATAGGCGGAAAGTATTATCTTTAATCGATTGAAAAACAAGGGTATAGGCTCAATGGAGTAAAGTGTTCCTTTATTGTTTTTTCGAGCGAAAAGTTTGGAGAAATAACCAAGATTTGCCCCAATGTCGAGTATAATATCTCCTTCCTTGATTAATTTTTTTGTCGCATAATGATATTTAAACCGTTCATCCGATTTAAGCAATCCAAGGTCAAATAAAATAAAGAACCCACGCTGCATGCATGCCAAGTACAGCGAGGTTGGTAGGATTCGATAAAGGATCTTTTTGATTCGAACTATCATCCCTGCGAAATTACGCCATTTGTGGCTATTTTTATGCAAAAATTATTTCATGATGCGTCGCTTGCTTGTTTTCTTCTGTTTTCTAAATGGGCTCCTCCTTGCACAACCAACCCTAGATCTTAAAGAAATAATGAAAGGGCAGGACTTTACCGGATACTGGCCGGAATCTCCCCAATGGAATTTAGACGGTTCAGCGGTTTATTTTCGTTGGAATAAGGACGGTAAAGACGAATCTGAACCCTACCGTTATATCGTCAAAACGGGTGTGCTTTCTCCAATAACTGAAATTGAAATGGCAGCGGTTGTAGGGTATGATCAGCGCCAAGCTAATTTTACGAATCAACTATCTTTACTTGGGCACAGCCTGGTACTAACTGATCGAAAAACCCTTAAGTCCACCATTTTATTTCAGACCGATCAATTCATTTCCGACATTAATCGGTATTCCGCCTCGGAAGCTACCTTGCGCATAAACGGAGATTTTTATGCCTTGTCCTTTAATGCTTCGGGAATGCAAAAGTTGACTCAATTGACCCGGTATGTTGAACCCAAAAAAGCAACATCGAAGGATTCAACGCTTTTACAAAAACAGCAAACCGCCTTGTTTGAGTACATCCGAGATCAACAACCATCGGATAAAAAAAAGGATAAATCTCCGTTTGAGGTCGTTAAAGAAACCGAGCTTCCTGCAGGATTTGGATCGATTTCAGGCCGCTATTTAGACCCCATGAATCGTGTGGTTTTTATACGAACGGAGGAGGCAGGTGAGGGGCAGAGC
>JAIXRD010000210.1 GCA_027485365.1 Cryomorphaceae bacterium
ATTTCTCCATTAAACACCTTGGACGCAGGACCAAGCAACCAAATTTGCTCAAATCCGGATTCATTTCGAACAAAACGAACGGCTAATTTCCCACCCTTTGCATTAACAATTACAGTTCCTTCGGTGAGTTCATTTCTGAACGCTAAAAACAAGGCACATGCAGTAGCGCCTGTGCCACAAGCTAAGGTTTCACCTTCTACGCCCCGTTCATAGGTCGCAATATCTATTTCATGGCTTGTTTTAACTTGAACCAAATTTACGTTTACTCCATCCTGTTTATATTGCGCTGAGTAACGAATTTCACGACCTTTGGCTAAGGTATTCTCCGTGCTTAAATCATCTGATAAGGTAATATAATGTGGCGAGCCTGTATTCATAAGTGCTGAATCTACCCCAAAGAATTCAATATGATGCACATCGCCCATGTGAATTCCTATGGAAGAATCTTCAAGGGTATACTCATGAATTCCATCAATTGCAAGAAATGTTTGATTGGTAGCCTCAACGCCTAGTGCATTTGCAAACGCTACAACGCAACGTGCACCATTGCCGCAGAAACTTTTAGAACCGTCTGGATTGTAAAAATCCATTTCAAAATCGGCAGCTGGGGATTCATTGAGAAGGATCAGTCCATCGGAACCAATTCCGTAATGGCGATTGCACATCCATTTAATTTGATCAATTCCCAAGGTGTCATACTTACCGCTACGGTTATCAATCATGATAAAATCATTTCCAGCGCCTTGGTATTTTTCAAACTGAACCAACATGCCGTAAAAGTAGGAAAATGTTAGCAAATGTGCTTAACAATCTTTAACAGCGCTCGTTTTACAAATTTCCATTCAGCTTGTTATTATTGTAACAAATTAAATTTTAGCACATGAAAGGAAAAAATTTGCTCAATGTATTATTGGTTTCTTTTTTAGGAGGAGCGCTACCTTTAGCCGCTTATTTAACCTATCAATCATCTACAACAAAATTATCCGACAAGGTCTTGGATGGCTCATCCTACTATGCACAACCAGTTGGTTTGAATGGAGAAGCATTACCGGATTTAACGGCAGCTTCAGAAAGCAGTGTTAATTCGGTTGTCCATGTAACAACTAAAGTGGTTTCCACTACCTTCCAACGGGATTTATTTCAAGAGTTCTTTTACGGACCTGGCGCTGGCGGACGAGAATTCAAGCAATATGGTTCTGGAGCAGGGTCTGGTGTAATCATCTCTTCAGAGGGATATATTGTAACGAACAATCATGTCATTGAAAATGCAGCAGAAATCCATGTAATACTCAACGACAACTCAGAATATACGGCAAAAGTGGTTGGAGCTGATCCTTCAACCGACATCGCGGTATTAAAAATCGAAGGCACGGGAACCTTTGTACCGATGAAGTTCGGAAACAGTGATGCGTTAAAAATTGGAGAATGGGTGTTAGCCGTCGGCAATCCATTTAATCTCACCTCTACAGTGACCGCAGGGATTGTAAGTGCAAAAGCACGAAACATCAATTTACTTTCAGATAGAACCGATAAAGACGTAGTACCGATTGAATCATTTATTCAAACGGATGCGGCTGTGAATCCAGGAAACAGCGGGGGTGCCCTCGTAAATACTAAGGGAGAATTGGTAGGAATTAACACCGCGATTGCTTCTCAAACCGGTGCTTATTCGGGATATTCCTTTGCCATTCCGGTAAATCTTATGGAAAAGGTCGTTAAGGATTTAATTGACTACGGCTTAGTTCAACGCGCCTATTTAGGCGTACAAATCTCTTCAATCAATCAAGAATTAAAAGAGAAAGAAAAGCTACCCAACTTGAAAGGAGTTTATATTAATAGTGTGGTTGATGGTGGTTCTGCAGATAAAGGAGGATTGAAGACCGGTGACGTAATACTAAAGATTGGAATAAAAGAAGTCAATTCACCTGCTCAGCTTCAAGAGGAAATTGGAAAACGTAGACCCGGCGACAAGGTAGTTGTAACGGTCCGAAAGAAAAACGGAGACGAAGAGGTGCTTGATTTAGTGCTTCGAAATAAAGATGGCGAAACGGAATTATTGAGCAAGGAAGAAATCACCAAGAATTTTGCACTTGGAGCTACCTTTGTGGAGTTGACCGATAAAGAAAAGAAGGACTTAAACATCTCATATGGTGTTAAAGTAAAGAGCATCACAACAGGAAAACTGAAGTCAATCGGGATAACAGAAGGGACAATAATCACCAAGGTAAACAACGATCCGGTAGAGAATATCGACGAGCTAACCAATAAGCTTAATGGGGTTAACCGTGGAATATTATTGGAAATTGTTACTCCAAGCGGCGCTCGGGATTACAAAGGGTTCGGACTCTAGGTTACAAAAAAGTTACTAAAGTGGTATGGTTGAAAAGTTGTTGAAAATCGCCAGATAAAAATTTTAGATTACACATTTTTTCATTTTACTTTGCTCAACAACATAAGTAACTAAACATTCCTTAAATTATCTAATGAGACAGTTAAAAATAACCAAATCTATTACGAACCGCGAAAGTCAATCCCTGGATAAATATCTACAGGACATTGGCCGAGAAGAACTAATTACAGCTGAAGAAGAAGTTGAGTTAGCGCGCAAAATTAAAGCAGGCGATCAAAAAGCCTTAGAAAAACTAACCAGAGCAAACCTTCGATTCGTTGTATCTGTAGCTAAGCAATATCAAAACCAAGGACTCACCCTACCCGATTTAATTAACGAAGGGAACTTAGGTCTGATTAAAGCAGCACAAAAATTTGATGAAACACGCGGATTTAAATTCATTTCTTATGCCGTATGGTGGATTCGTCAGTCCATTCTTCAGGCATTAGCTGAACAAGCACGTATCGTTCGTTTACCATTAAACCAAGTAGGTTCATTAAACAAAATAAATAAGGCATTCTCACGCTTAGAGCAAGAATTTGAGCGTCCGCCATCGGCTGAAGAATTAGCAGAAGCCCTTGAAGTTCCTGAGGAAAAAATTAAGGAAAGTCTTAACGTTTCTGGTCGTCACGTATCAATGGATGCCCCACTTTCAACCAACGAGGATGGAGGAACGCTAATTGATGTTATGGTGAATAACGACACGGTACGCACAGACTCTGGCTTGATGGCAGAATCCCTACAACGAGAAATCGAACGTTCATTAAGTACGCTTACCGATAAGGAACGCGAAATCATTCGCTTGTTTTTCGGTATCGGAATGAATCATGGCCTAACCCTAGAGGAAATCGGCGCAAAGTTTAATCTTACACGTGAGCGTGTTCGTCAAATCAAAGAAAAAGCGATTCGTCGCCTGCGACACACTTCGCGAAACAAACTATTGAAATCTTATTTAGGATAACATATGAGGCTGCGTTTTCGCGGCCGTTTTTTTTTAGTTTTTATTTC
>JAIXRD010000174.1 GCA_027485365.1 Cryomorphaceae bacterium
ACCGTTATTGTTGTTTAGTTGTGGAGTTAGTGCTTGGCCGCCGTGACAGTTCACACCCACACTGATCTGTATTTGAACTGATGTAATTTGAGTACCTGCTGCTAAATTGTCATTCCAATTGAAGCCCACAGACCCCCCGCAGTTATAGTAAGATGATGTACCTCCACAACAGTTGTTTGGGACATTAACCAACTGGCCATAACTTGAAATGTTATAGGTTTGCGTGCCCGCCTGAGCTGCACCTGCTGAACCGCGAAGATACATTGTTGTATTGGACGTTAGTGCTGGAGTCGTGTACGAGGCCCCCGTGCCGACCATGTTGGTACCTGCTGCATCACTGTACCATATATAGTTGGGAGAGCCCGATGCAGTTAGCGTTGCGGTTGCGCCACAGTTTATCGTAACCGGGTTAGACGTAGGCGTTGGAGGCGGGCATTGCCCAAATACAAAAACCGTTGCAAAAATTGCAAAGGACGCAAGTCCAAATCGCAGGAAAAATTTCGAAGAGTGTAGTAGTGTAGTCATAGTAAAGTTTTGAGCAGGATAAATTTACATTTTCTTAGATAAAAAAATCAAACGTATTGTGTTATCAATTTAAGAATTCAAACAGAATGCTGTTTATTATGAACATTCAATTAGTTTCATCGAATATTCATTAAGAAAGAATGAACGTAAAAAACGCTCCATTTTGCTTTTTTCTTCGCGATCGCGAAAAAAAGGGGGTAGATTTAGTAGCATAAGGTAGGTTTAGGTGATTCAAAAGTAGTAGTATCTCTAATTCAACGTTACATCATTAAATTCCATGTATTCATTTTACGTGTAATTACGTATTCATTTCTGCGTGTTTCTAATTAACTACGAAAGGTAGCATAATGTGTTTTTGAGTGCTGGTTGAAACGAATTGTGCTAGGTATTTGCCACTAGCTAAGGGAAGGCTTAGTGATTGGCTTCCTTCTAAAGCTGCATCAAATACTACGCGGCCTTGGGCGTCAATAATACGTGTTTGAAAAATCTCATCTGTTGGAAGTGAAACATTGAACGATCCATTATTAGGGTTTGGGTATAGGTTAAACACCGTGTTATCTATGCTCGGTGCTTCAGCATTCATAAGATTTTGTACCTGAAAGGAGTCAAGCATTTGACAGCCGTTGGCATCGGTAATTAGCACCTCATACCAACCCGATCCCAAAGCAGCTAAATCCTCAGATGCTTCGTTAGTACTCCAAAGGAAGGAGTACGGAGCAATGCCGCCATTGGCTGTAAGATCAATCGCGCCGTTGTTTAAGACCGTTTCATCCGTAACCGATCCAGTAGCCACGATGGCTGAAGGAGCAATCAAGGTGAACGCCTGTTGAATTGAACATCCATTTCCATAAGAAAGCGTTGCTAAATACGTGCCCGCTCCTAAACCGCTTAGTTGGGTTCCAACACTTCCCTCAGACCAAAGCACCGAGGTGGCTGTATTATTTGTAACATTCAACTGTATTCCCCCATTGTAGGAATCAGCGCACAAAGGATCTGCTTGAAACACGGTGTAGGTTGGAGGAATCACATCATGTACAAAAACAGCGGTGTCTAAACGACATCCGTGAGTCCCCTCAATGTGTACCGTATACGTGTTCGTGGTAAGATTAGGATTGAATACACCGGTTACATTATTTCCCCACACAACATCGAATGGCGCTTGTGCACCTTGTATTAATAAGGTTGCTGACGCATCTTGCGCTAGGCATGAATCCACAAGTAGGAACGATGGAGTTATTGGGTTCCAAGTGGATGAAGCAGCCAATACCGCTTGAAATGCATCTAACCTACCCGCTCCAAGTTTACCTGCATACGTTGGGTTTAAAGAATTTAGAGGCGCTGCCGTATTTTTAAGGATTTGTTCAATCTGAAGATTAGAAATGCATTTATTGGCTGACAGCATTAATGCCACCGTACCGCTGACATAGGCGGCCGCGAACGAAGTGCCACTCATGTTCAAGTACCATCCGCTAGCAGGCGATATTGCCACATCGTATCCTGGTGCAGCCAAATCCACTGAATCGTTGTGATTGTGGGTTGAACTGGGATCACCGATCCACTGCTCATGATTATCGGATGGCCCTACCGAAGTTACAGAAAACACATGATTATAGGAGGCAGGGTAAACAAGCGCATCTGGTAATCCACACGTATTTCCATTTCCGGCTGAAGCCACAATAAAGGATCCGTTAGCGGTAGCCTCATCTATTACATCCTGTTCCAATTGACTAAAGAAGCACCCGCTGCTCCAACTGATGTTAATTACATCAGCGCCCGCATAACTTGCCGCTAAAACCTCATTAAAGTTCATTTTATAGAGGGCAAGGCTTGTATTGAAGCCAATTGAACTTAGACCATAGCCATTATTTGTTTTACCAGCTGCTGTTATAGCTACCGCCGTACCATGTGTAGTTGGAGCGGTATTCGATGCATCATAATAAAGATATTTACCTTCAAGGTCTTGATGCGTAATTTCAAAATTTTGATCACTTATTGCAATAACAACACTGTCGTCTCCTTGACTTAGGTCCCACGCTTGCGGTGCATTGATTAAGGTTAAGGCATAATCTGATATACCTGCTTGAAAATTCAAATCATTGGGAGCAAACAAGGGAGTGTAAGTTGGACCTCGTTCAATGCTATAAATTTTACCACCAAAGATGGTACAAGCAGATTTAAACGCAGCCAAGTCACAATCGCCCTGAACTTCATATACTTTTTGAAGCTCGGGGTTTCTACTGGCACGTAAGGCTTGTACCGGCATTGTGAGATTCAATTCTTTCGTTAATCCTTCCCATGACGGGTTTGTAAAAACAGAAGGATCTGCTTTAAACCACAAGGAATTTTGTTGAGCAAACGCGGTAGTTCCTAAGAAAATACACGCTGAGAGTTTTAAGGCCGAAATCCAATTCATAGCGTAAGGTTTAGTGTTGTTGTTGCCCGAAGGCGGACACTCTTACGGAATTGAATGAAAGAAGGTTACGAAATAACATTCATAACACCTATCTAAATCTATTTACGAAGCCTGAAGGTCTTTTAATACGAGCTGTACCGTTGAACGGTTATTAAACTCGTTAATGTCTAAGGTATGTAGTACGTCAAATGACAATCCTGCCAAGGTTAAGTCTTCCTTTTCTTTCATATTAAACCCAATCGCATTTAATGTCACTCGCTGACTTTGTTGGGTAAGGGTTAATTTTAGATGCAGTGCTTTCAGTAGTTTTGATTGCGTAGCATACACCTCTTGTGTAAGAAACACTGGTTTGTGATTTCCGGGACCATGGGGTTCAAAAGCATCTAGCACACGCACTAGCTTAGGGATTGAATAAAGCGATTCACCGCCGAAAATCTCATCAAAATTCAGTGTGGCATCATAGGTTAATATGGGGGTTCGGGGATTAGATTCGAAGTACGTAGCGGCAAGCTCATTTAGCTTTAATTTAAAGTTCTCAAAGTTGTCTGGGTGCAACGATAATCCAGCGGCATGTTGATGCCCTCCAAATTGAATTAATAACGATTCACATTGAATCAAGGCCTTGTGAATATCGAAATTACCCACCGTACGAGCTGATCCAGAAAGTACGCCGTTGTGTTCGGTTAGAATTATGGTAGGAAGTGGATATTTCTCGATCACGCGTGAGGCCACAATACCCACAACCCCTTTGTGCCAAGCTGAGGAATACAACACGTTAACGCATCTATCGTTCGGCTCATTTGCTAACAAAGTCAAGGCTTCTTCTGTAATTTGTTGATCTAGGCTTTTACGTGTTTGATTGTCCTTTTCTATATCCTCAATTAAGGCATCTAGGTCTTCATGAACCGGATTAAGCATGCATGCAACGGCTGTCCTTCCTGAACGAATTCTACCAGCCGCATTAATCCGGGGGGCAATCCCAAAAACCAGATCATTTAATTTAATCGTACCTGAACGATTCGCAGAAGTTAACATCTTTTTAAACGCAGGTCGTGGATTTTCATTTACCTGTTTTAATCCATAAAACGCATATACCCTATTTTCATCGGTAACGGGTACTATATCTGCGGCGATACTCAAGGCTAATAAATCGAGCTGATTATAGAGCTCATCAAGCGGCCATCCATTCGTAGAAAACAAGGCCTCTAATAATTTCATTCCTACTCCTGCACCTGAAAGGCCTTCAAAGGGATACCCATCTGCTGGCACTTTGGGATCTAATATAATTGCTTGAGGCAGGGTTTCGCCAGGCTCATGGTGATCACAAACAATCACTTGAATATTATTTGAGACTAAGGTTTGTATAAACTCAACAGAACGGACGCCACAATCTAAGGTGATTAATAGGTCAACCTTATCCTTAATGGCAGCCTCTACCCCAGCCTCACTCAACCCATATCCCTCTGTGTAGCGATCCGGAATATAATAGTCAATTAAATCCACTTTACTGCGGAGCGCGTTCATTACGATAGCCACCGCTGTGGTACCATCAACATCATAATCACCAAATAAGCGTATTCGTTTTTTGGATTCAATCGCTTGATTTAATAAATCCACCGCTTCCTTCATTTGCCTAAAAAGAAAGGGGTCATTTACATGGCTCAATTTTGGTCGAAAAAAGCGCTCCGCCTCCGAAAATGTAGATACGCCACGTTGCACCAGCAAAGATGCGATTAAGTGGCTTATTTTTACTTCTTTAGCTAATTGTTCAACCTTTATTGGGCAGGCTGGTTCTGATTCATTCCACGCGTATTCCATCACACTTTTTAAATAAAGTTAGTAAAAAACTTGTGAACGAATTACAGATTACAATAGTTTAACAACTCCCTACTTGATGGCGTATCGTATAGCCAATCCTCCACCCCATCCAAACCCAATGTTAGGTAAAACCTGAACAATTGGTCCCGAATCAAGTGCAAGATTTAATGGGATATTATTGAAGGTATATTCAATACCAAGCAGAGCGGAACCTGATAAATAAAAAGTACTTCCATTATTCAATTTACTTGATTGGAACCCTACATTTGGTCCTACACCAATATACCAATTCAAGCCACTTGTTGGAAGGTCGTGATTCCACTCATACAACCCTTGCATCCATAACCCATAACTTCCAGTACCAACATTTCCTTCGATGGCATTAACAGAGCTAAAATAATGTTTTGCACTAATAGAGCCATAACCAGGATACCCTCCTTTAAACCCAATGGCCGTTTTATAGCTTTGTGCCATTGCGAAGGACCCCATAACAAAAATGATAACTGCACAAATAATCTGCTTCATGGATTATAATTTGATGGTTCGTTAATTTATGATGAGTTGATTCAGTTGATTCAAGGAAATTATATTGGCATTAATGCATGTATTCGCATTGTGAGGGGAATATTTTTCAAGGGTCCAATTACCAGCATCACTTCGATTAAGTACATTGAAACGATTAAAAAAATCAATATCAAGTGAACTTCCTAGCAAACGAACTAAATGTGTGATTTTGTCAATAGAACATCCAGAAGCTTTTACTTCAGCTTCATTGGCTGCGATCACAATGGCAGCATGTTCAAAACAAAATCCAGAAGCATCGATTGGTGTTCCATGGGTCTTCCAATTTGATACAAAAGTGTTCAATTCGTTATTAATCCGTAAGACTTCCTGTTCATTCAAGGTTCGATTGGCCACAAAGACCCAAGTTCTTTGATCTGTCATCTTTTTTACAAATCAGCTGCTTGAGCAATTAATTCTGCGACATCAAGCACTTGAATATCTGCTTCTTTGTTAAAATTCTTCACCCCATCTGTCATCATCGTATTGCAAAAAGGGCAACCCGTAGCGACGATATTAGCGGCTGATTCAAGCACATCTTCTGTGCGTTCAATATTAATTTCTTTATTTCCTTTCTCCGCTTCTTTAAACATTTGAGCACCACCTGCACCGCAGCAAAGCCCATTGG
>JAIXRD010000102.1 GCA_027485365.1 Cryomorphaceae bacterium
AGCTTTCTCAACCCAGTATTTTGTAAAAGTGCCGTAAGGTGGATTAAGCCAAACCCGTCCAAACCAATCCTTTTCTAAACCGTTGTCTTCAATTGTATAATGGTTCCGTGCCATATCCCATGGTCGTTTAATTGGAGCACAAGGATCAAGGTCAAACTCACCAAGAGCTTCAATCAAAGGTGGTGGTGTTAACCATTCTTCTTTACCAGATGATCTTCCGTATAGTGTTTCGTATTTGACGTTCATATCTTGATCTGTTCCTTATAAAATTTAACAACAGGCGCCCATTCTTCAAACCTTCCAGAGTTGGATAGGGTAAAATAAACGTAATGCCCATCTTTCTTTAACTTACTCAATTTAATATTAGGAAGTCTTTGAATAAAATCAAGGAACTTCTTCATACGTCCAGAGTAAACTTCAAATGTGTAAATATCTTCTAAACCTTCATTAATTGTCACTGACTTGTTAACTGGGTTTAAAATGTGGTTTAATAATGACTCGAATTGAACAATATTAATAACGAGCTTTTTCATGGCTTTGCGTTCTTCCGCAATTTCCATTTCATTTTGAATTGCCTTCCCCACCATTTCGTTAATTGATTTTTTGCTCACTACTATCTTTTCCTTGGAAACATGGTATTGGTTATGCAATATTTCAATTTTATCAATCATATCTTTTTCTTGTTCGGCAATAGTGCTATACATTCCAAAGTTTAGACCTAATTCTGACGCTATTATATCCATTAGTCTAGCCCACTTATAATCATCCTTATTTAAACCTTCAAGGTATTGCTTCACCACATTATTGCTGAACGCATTGCCATTTCGTTTTAATAAATTGAGTATTTTATTTCCGTGCGTTGAAGTGAAAAAATCATTTGCACGTTTGTTTTCGTCAAGTCCATAATCTGAAACTAATTTATTTACAAGCTCATTGTTTTCATAGCCTGAGAGAGCAGCAGATAATTCCTTTCTTACTTGTTTATATTTTATTACATTTCGTTCTAATTTAGATACGTCCAAATTGTATTTTCTTATAAATTGTCTTAGTGCAGCTGCTCGTACACCTGTATATACAGCCAAGTTATTTATTGCTACCTTATTCATATTTCTTATATATAGCATTGTTCTCAATCCACTGCCAGTCAATCATTGACAATAGCTCATCCTCTGAACTGAACCAAGGTGATTCGGTACCAAATGGATTTATTAGTTGAATTGCCCCAGTTTTGGAGCGTTTTATCCTACTGATGGCTATTTGACCTCTTGGGAAACCAGGTAACTTATCCTTGAAAGTTAAAATATTGCCTGGCTTGATAAAAGCTAATTTTTCCTGTACACTACTGAATGAAAGAGATTCAGTTAGTTTGGTTTCAATGCGTCTTTCAAGTAATGACTGGAATTGTTCTTCAGTAACCTTGTATCTTTTTCGATTGAAAGGTAATTCAGGTTGGTTGCTGTTAGGTGAATTGTTATCGATATTCATACTATTCTTTTTTATAAATAGTATGAAGGATCCCAAAGTGATCATTCTGTAATTTGCGTGGGAATTTTTTTTTTGTAACTTTTGTAAAATGAGTTGCGATCCAAAACAAAACATCCCCTTTACAAATACTTATGAGCTGAGATTACATTTAGACATATCTCAATTGCTTATTGATAAGCTCAAAGAAAATGTATCACTAATACCAAGTGCAAATGTTAGTGACAAAGAACAGCTTGAGAAATCAGTTGTAACTAGCCTTAACGTATTGATAGAAGGTTTCGCAAATGCGATATTGAGTATACAACAGGGATACATCCAAAGGTAGATTGCCCACAAAACCAAACCCATTTTCGCACGGAGTACCACAAATACACATCAGTGCGGTAATTCGTATTATTTAATTTATTTAAGGCAAAGCCCCCCTGATCAATTTGTGGCATTTTCCGCACTGAGGTATTGTTAGTCATTTTTGCATATTTAACAACATGGTATTGGTCAGCTTAACCTTTATTACTAAATATGGTTATTTATGGGGTGGGTATCACGGTTAGCGGTGGGGTATAGTAAAAAGCCTACCCCCCGTTTTCGACAACTCAAAATACCTTTTCAAATCGAAAAAAAAATTCTGGGGAAAATTTTCATTCAGAAAAACGACCCTTGTTCCTAAATGCAAGTCAAATCGAAAAAAATAATTTTTGGGTTGCTTGATTTCAAAGTTTTGGGTTGCTTCATATCCAATCTAAATTATTTCTTAAATGCAAGCTCATGGGGCGTACATAAAAACTTGCATGGGAACTATTTGAGAATTATCTTCACGTTCAGTTCCTTATCAAAAAAAAGGGACATGTTCTTTGAGCGTATATTACTAGAGAAAAATTGAATTTTGGTGCCAAATAAGGGAGCGATAACAGATTTTAAAGTTTGTCATAACCCAATATCACCAGTGTTAAATTGCATTTAAGAGCATTTAGGTTCGAGTTCAGCATCATCCATAACCCAAGAATTTGGGTGGGTGACAGCAAACAAAATGAAGATCGAACTAATGGTCAAAAACAAATTGGTGGTTCAAATAGCGAAATCCCATTTTGGTGCCAGAAAAGGGAGTGCATGATTGGTGGTGAAGAGAAGAATTGAGCATTTATAGGTGTTTAGAGTCCCAAGGTTGGGTTCCACTTAGACTCCACTTTTGACAACAGTCTAGGCAAACATCAGGACATCAAAATCCTGTTGTTTGATCTAGGATGGCAATCTCAAATC
>JAIXRD010000020.1 GCA_027485365.1 Cryomorphaceae bacterium
CCATGTTGGAAAGGCTAAGTTTTTTAGGTTTAAATCCTTCTAATGTAATTGGCGTGGTCTGTTCCGACCCTGAATTCATATCAATTGATATAATGGAAATGCTATAGTTTTTATTGATGATTGCCATCACTGCACGATCATCCATACATGCTGTGTATTTTATGAAACTTCGATTTGGTAGTTCGCCAGAAACTTCTTTGAAAGTTTCACTTATAAAATCATATTTAACGACGCGGTAATCCGTTCGTCGAGTTTTGAAGAAGAAATACACGTAATTCCCTGTTTGGTAGATTTCATCAACATAGAATTTGTTCTCTATGGTATAGCTTACTTCGTGCGTTGATACCAAGTCGGTATTGTACTTTTCAAATCGGTACGTACTGATCTGATTCTCATCTTTATCTTGCTTAGAGAAGATAAGCATTCCTTTAGGGCCAAATTCAAAGACACGTTCGTTGCTGAAGCCGTCTTTTAAATCGAATTCAACGCGTTTTTCGGTTACTGCATTTTGTGCAAATATTCCTGCGCTGAATGCAAGTACAAGAGAAAGAAATAGATGTTTCATAGGGTTGGTTTTAAGAAAAAAAAACCCTGACGTGAAGGTCAGGGTTTTTGAAATCGGTTGAGTTTATTCAGCTACTACTGAAAATTTAATGGTTTGTTTTACGCCTTTGTAAAGGTTAGCTTCTGCCTCATAGGTTCCAACTTCACGAATCGGCTCGTCTTTAATTTTTAAAGACTTACGGTCGATGTCATGTCCGGCTGCTTTCAACGCTTCAGCTAATTGGATGGTATTGATTGATCCATAGATCTTACCGTTTTCACCAGCTTTTGTAGCAATTGAAACACTTACATCAGCTAATTTTGCTGCCAACTCTTGTGCTTCAGCCAACATTTTGGATTCTTTGTGTGATTTTTGACGCATTACTTCTGCATGCGCTTTTTTCGCACTTGCCGTAGCAAGGATGGCATATCCTTGAGGAATTAAAAAGTTTCTTCCGTAACCCGGCTTTACAGTTACCACCTCATTGGTGTAACCTAATTTATCTACGTTCTTTAATAGAATGACTTCCATGATTCAAATTTTTATCGATTATTTCAACATATCTCCTACGTAAGGCATAAGTGCTAAGTGACGAGCACGCTTGATTGCCTTGTTAACGCGTCCTTGGAACTTCGCAGAAGTTCCAGTAATACGACGAGGAAGAATTTTTCCTTGTTCGTTTACTAACTTCAACAAATAGTTTGCGTCTTTGTAATCGATGAATTTAATGCCTGATTTTTTGAATCGACAGTATTTGTCCTTCTTAATATCTATATTAATCGGGGTTAGGTATCTAATATCGTTTGACATCTCAGTAATTTAAAGGGGTTAATAATTAATTTGCTGATGTTTTTGCTCTGCGCTTTTCAGCGTAGGTCACGTGGTCAGCATCCATACGTACGGTTAAAAACCGAAGCACGCGCTCATCACGTTTCATCATTAATTCATAATCTGCAATTACAGATCCAGCAGCTTCAAATTGAATCAAGAAATAAAATCCGGTGGATTTTTTCTGGATTGGATAAGCCATTTTGCGCAGACCCCAGTTTTCCGAATGCGTTATCTTGGCACCCATGCCTTTGATGTCGCCTTCGAATTTCTGTACTGCTTCCTTTGCCTGATCCTCAGACAAAACGGGAGTTAAAATGAAAACAGTTTCGTAAGAATTCATAAGGTTCTTAATTAGTTAATAAAAATTTAAGGGTGCAAAGATAGCATTATTTTTCTCTTCCCCCAAAGTATTTACCTTGTTTTCAATTGCTTTCTTGGGATTCAATCCTTTTTAAGTAACTTTCGCCTTCAATTCGTAGGTTTATGGGGTATTTTAGTCCGGATTATCTTGATTTCTTTATCGAACTCGCTGCAAATAACCACAAAGATTGGTTTGATTTGAACCGAAAGCGCTACGAAGCGTCTGTAAAGAAACCTTTTGCCCATTTTACACAAGCCGTAATTGATCGAATTGCACTTTCAAATCCCTCGTTTAACCATGTCTTAGCCAAAGATTGCATCTTTAGGATTAACCGCGATATTCGGTTTTCTGCCGATAAAACTCCCTATAAACTGATGTGTTCCGCTGTGGTTTCTCCAGAAGGTAAAAAAAGTACCGCTATCAATGGGATATACTTTGAACTCACCCCAGAGCATGTGCTTGTTTATGGTGGGGTGTATGAAATCGATAAGGAAAATCTGCTTGAACTTCGCGAAGGAATCGCCGCAAACTCTGCCGAGTTTAAGCGCTTAGTTTCAGAGGCTCCTTTCAGTTCGTTTTATGGATCCATTCACGGAGAAAAGAATAAAATGCTGCCTGCACATTTGAAATCAGCCGCCGCGCAAGAACCCCTAATTTTCAATAAGCAGTTCTATTTTTATGCGACCTTTCCTGCGGAATTAATCCTTGAGGACGAGCTCTTAGATACCCTCGTTAAGGCCTATGAAATAGGCAAACCAATTGAATCTTTTTTTAATCAATTTATACATCGATCTTAGTTATGCGCTTTATTATTTTCACATCCCTTCTTTTGATTGCCTACTCCGCTAGTGCTCAAAAAAAATCCTTAACCGTTACTGAATCCGTGCTAAAACAACGCGCACTTAGTCCACAACGAACGGTTGGATTTTCATGGATTAAAAATAAATCAGAATACACGCTCTTATCAACAGATTATAAGTCCTTGTTCGCATATACCCTGGATCAAGAATCAGAAAAGGTGCTATGTACAGTTGATGAATTAAACAAACTGTTGCCTGATGATGCCAAAATTCAGAATTTATATGGATATGAGTGGCTTTCCTCCAATGAGCTATTGTTTAATAATGGAGCCGTTATTTTTACCTACAATATCACGTCGAAGGCGATAATTATTAAAAAGACCGGACTTGATAAGGTTGAAAATGTAACCTATCACGCTGCTTCAAATAAATGTGCCTATACCATAGACAACAATGTTTATGTTGTTGCAAATTCGAATAAGTTTTATGTTCCGGTTACAAAAAATACTGATAAAAACATTGTTTCTGGTCAATCCATCGCACGCAATGAATTTGGCATCGAAAAGGGCTTGTTTTGGTCGGAAAACGCAAATTATCTGGCCTTCTATCAAAAGGATGAAAGTGAAGTGGCAGACTATCCCTTACTAGACATTAATACTACCCCAGGTTCTTTGATGGCTATAAAATATCCGATGGCAGGACAAAAATCAGAGAAACCGCGCGTAGGTATCTATAATTGCAAAACCAAGAAAACGGTATTTATCAAACCAAGTGGAAATGCTGATGATTACTTAACAAACTTTGCATTTACTCCGGATGAAAAATTTTGCATCATCGCTGAGGTTAATCGCGGACAAAATGAACTTTGGTTGAATGTGTTCGATGTTAAATCGGGTAAGAAAATAAAAACGCTTTGGCATGAAAAAAATCAAAAATGGGTAGAGCCAGAGCACCCTGCCTATTTTATTGGCGAAGGAAATGACTTTATTTGGATGTCGGAAAAAGATGGGTTTATGAACATGTACTTCGTAGATTTCGATCAATCAGCAGAAGAAGTAGTGTTTGAAGGTAAAAAAATGGAAGTACTGCCGATTGGAATCAAACAAATAACAAATCATCAATTTGTTGTCAAGGATATCCTTGAAGTAAACGCATCTAAAAAATTGATTTATTATGCCGCCACCGGTGAAAATCCCTGCAATACGATGGTTTACGCAACGGATTTAAATGGTAACACGAAAGTTGTATCAAAAAATGAAGGCGTTCATCGATTCGATCTATCAGATGATGGACTATATTTTTATGATGGCTATTCAAGCCTTATTATGCCAAATCATGAAATGATTTATACCACGAACGGTAAGATGGCGAAGCTACTTAAGGAATCTACAAATCCCATGGATGAGTATGCCCTGGGGGTGAGTGAAATCAATTCGATTAAAGGGAAAGACGGTTCAGATCTATACTACCGCATGGTGAAACCTTCAAATTTTGACCCAAAAAATAAATATCCTGTATTGGTATATGTCTATGGTGGACCGCACGCACAAATGGTTACCAATAGTTTTAATGCTGGCGCAAACCTTTGGATGAATTGGTTGGCAGAGCAAGGATATATTGTTTTCACCTTAGATAACCGTGGTTCTGCTGAACGTGGATTCGCCTTTGAATCTCAAATTCATCGCCAGTTAGGAACGGTAGAGATGGAGGATCAATTATCAGGTGTTGAATTTTTGAAATCATTACCATACGTTGACTCACAACGCCTAGCGGTTCATGGTTGGTCCTTTGGAGGATTTATGACCACCTCCTTAATGTTGCGTCATGCCGGGGTATTCAATGTTGGGGTAGCTGGCGGACCGGTAACTGATTGGAAATTTTATGAGGTGATGTATGGAGAACGCTATATGGATCGTCCAGAAGAAAATAAGGAAGGATATGAGGCAAATGCACTAACAAACTATACGAAGAATTTAACAGGAAAATTACTCTTGATTCATGGTACGGTTGATGACGTGGTCGTAATGCAGCATAATTATTCCCTAATCAAGAAATTTGTTGAAGATGGAAAACAGATGGACTTCTTTCCCTATCCAATGCATAAGCACAATGTCACGGGTAAAGATCGGGCCCATTTAATGGAGAAAATTTTAACCTACGTAATTGAGAACAATCAATGATTTCAACAGAAATTAATGTAATCGCGCCTTTATCTGTAGTTTTTGATGGGTGTGCGAATCTCAATGAAAGGGGAACCGATATTCTTTGGAAAACCGAACCTCAATCCGTAAATCCGGAAGCCTTGCAGCAGCAAGGTTGGCAAGCAATTCTAACCCATTTTAAAGCATACCTTGAACAAACCGTGGTTGGCTAAGCTCATAAGTAACATATTCTTTTGGATCGCCTTGTTTTTTCTGGTGCATCTCATCGGAATTTGGAATCCGCCGATTGAGGCCGCACACAGTTGGCGTCAAGCCACGGGCTTAATGGTTGCTCGGAATTATTTCGAGGGAAACACCTCTTTTTGGTATCCCATGGTTGATGAAACCAGCGGGGGAACAGGAATTATCGGGATGGAATTTCCCTTAATGTATTACATCCAAGGAAAGCTTGGGGTCTTATTTGGGTTTCATGTTGGTATTGGACGCTTACTCAACGTCCTAATTTCGACCTTAGGTTTGGCATATTTCTTTGCCTTGGTGCGTCGCTTTGCATCTGAGAAAACGGCGTTTTATGCGACTTTACTTCTGATGGTTTCGTGTTTTTTCATGTATAGCCGTAAAGTAATGCCGGATACCGAAGCCCTAGCCGTGTATCTGATTGGAATCTACTATTTTTTTGAAGCCTTGCGGTTTGGAAGATGGAAGGATGTGTTGTTGTCTTTTATGTTGCTCAGCCTGGGTTTATTGTTGAAAATATCCGTGCTTCCTTTGCTCGCTTTTGTGGTTTTTGCCTACGTGAAAACATCGAATGAACCTAAAAAGCCCGGGGTATTCTTGATTCCGTTCCTTAGTTTGATTCCTGCATGTATCTGGTATTTTATATGGAATCCCTATTTGGCCCAACATTTTGGGTCTTGGTATAACCTCGGTGGTGGATTGATGGACGGAGGAAAGGCCTTCCTTGCGTCGCCTTTTTTACTCCTGAAACAGCTTGTTTTTCATCCCTTCGTCAGTTATTTAGCCTTTGGGTTGTGCTTATATGGGGTTATTCGATTGGCAAAACATGGAGTTTCTTGGGCATGGAAAATTAGTTTACCCTTGTTTCTCGTGCTTTTTTCAGGGTATGCCTTAAAATCAGGGGTGATCTTTTTAACGCATGAATATTATATCTTACCCGCCGTTCCGTTGCTCGCCATATTAGGTGGATATGCTTTGTCAAGCCTAGGGAAATATGCTTGGGTATTGATGCTCTGTATTTCCATGGAAGCCATCGGTAATCAACTGTATGATTTTAGAGTGAATAAAAGCGAAGCATATAAATTAGGTTTAGGACCAATTGCGGATCGTTACATTCCAACGGATGCCTTGGTTGCAATTAATGGAAATAGTAACCCCCAAGAATTGTATCTTTTAGGTAGAAAAGGGTGGAATCTTTCTGATGAAACATTACGTCAAAAAGCGATGGTGAATGAATTAACAGGTAAAGGCTGTTCGTACCTCGTGATCAATAAACGAACCTTGCCTAGTCTTCCCAATAACGGAAAGATTGTTTATGATGGAGTGGATTATCAGTTAATTCAACTAAATAATTAAAGCGTATCCAATTTCAATTTGTATCTTTCCTAAAAATATTAGCCTTGAAATCACTTCTTACTACACTTTTTCTTGCTGCGCTGTGCAGCGTTTCAGCTCAAAAAAC
>JAIXRD010000305.1 GCA_027485365.1 Cryomorphaceae bacterium
CAAGCGCCCTGAATGGCAATGCTATCGCCAATCGCAACATCATCCAGGTAGCCAGCAGGCGTCTCAATCGTGAGGCGCATGCCATCACCAAAGGCAGATACTGTTGTAATGCGGCCAACTGCAGTAATGATTCCTGTAAACATATCGGTGCGTTATTGGTAGGTGGTTTTTGTAGGAGTGTTATTTAATTCTGCTGTCTGCTTATGTTACGACCTTACTGCCGCACAAAGCGTAAACGAATATCCGGATCAAATGCAGTATGGTCAATTCGCTTCCAATCGGTGCGCTCTGTTAATGAGCTTAGCTCCGGTAAATTGGCGATGCCCAGGCCGGAGCCGAGTAAGGTAGGTGCTAAATAAACGAGCAGCTCATCCACACAGCCTTCACGCAATAAAGAACCGTTTAATTTATGGCCAGCCTCCACATGAATCTCATTCATTTCACACTCGGTGGCAAGGTAGCGCATGAGTGCCGGTAAATCGACTTTACCCATGCTGTTGGGCATGGAAATCACCTCAACGCCCTGAGCCTGCAATTGCGCCTGCTTCGCTAATTGCGCATCGGTAGTGATCGCACCACACACCACCATGGCGCCATTGTCTTTCATTGAGTTGGATGCACTGGCGGCCTGCTTCAGTACGGCAGCAGTTAGCGGAATGTCGAGCTTGGAGTCGATGATGATGCGCTTGGGTTGGCGTACTGTAGTGACGGCCCGTACGGTCAAACTAGGGTCATCTTCCTTAACGGTTCCAACGCCAGTCAAAATAGCGCAGGCTTGGGCTCGCCAGCGGTGGCCATCATCCCGGGCAGCGGCGCCGGTTATCCACTGGCTTTGACCATTGGGCAACGCAGTTTTTCCGTCAAGGCTAGCGGCGACCTTAAGTCGTACCCAAGGCAAGCGCCGCGTCATGCGCGAGATGAAACCCGGATTAAGGGCGGCTGCCTCTTCTTCTAGTAAGCCACACTCCACCTGAATGCCCGCTGCGGCCATCTGCTGAATGCCTTTGCCGCCGACCAATGGATTAGGGTCTTGCATGGCGATCACTACGCGGGCTGGCTTAGCAGCAATGATGGCGTGCGTGCATGGCGGCGTTCTGCCCACATGGCAACAAGGCTCTAAGCTGACATAAAAAGTGGATCCACTGAGGTCTGCACCGCGCTTACGGGCATCGGCTAGGGCTTCGACTTCAGCGTGGGCAAGGCCTACTTGCTGCGTAAATCCCGTACCGATGACTTGGCTAGCTTTGACGATCACACAACCAACCCGGGGGTTCGGGTTCGAAAGGTATAGGGACTTTTGCGCCTCGGCTAAGGCCAAACGCATAAAGTCAGCATCATCTTTGGTAAACATACCCCTATTAAAACCGATTTATCGACAGCCCCTGCTATCTTGGCTAGGATCGCATAAGCGCCACCGTCCACCGCTACTCAAAATGGCATGGCGCTCAATCCCACGCGCGTTCTCATGCCGAAATACCATTCGGTTCGCCACAAAACCCCCGGACTGGCTTTTTGCCGACCCAAAAGCATCAAAGCCAATCCGCTTGTGTTGCCCATTCGGCCCCGCAAAGCCCGAACTGCGTTCGTCAATCTCGACTGGGGCGATATCGCCCTGACTGAGCAATACTTGCTGCAATGATGCTGCCGTCTGCGACTGCATTTCGGCTTGAATTACCTGCCAACCCCGCGCCCACTGCTGCTCAACCGGCACAATTTGCACTGCAAGCCCATCACCAAATAAAGCGGCTTGACGGGCAAATTGCGCATGCTGAATAAAACGCCGTGCTACGTTTTCCACTTCGCGACCCGCTAATTGCTGCTGCAGGAGTGGCGCACCGATGCTGGCCATCATGGCCACTATTGCAACAACCGCCATCATTTCCAATAAGGTATGGCCGTTTGCAGCACAGTCCTCTGGTGTTTTAATTGACTTAGGCATTACAGGGGGCGCTGCACAGACTGGTCCACCGACCACAGCATGCGCCAACTCAGACGCTCGACAGTCTGATCCAGCTTATTACGGTAGACCATCGACTCCAATGCAGTTTGTTTGGCGTGATTGGGTTTGGATGCTGTGGACTGTTTTTGCATGGCACTGCCAAACACCCGAATTCGGATGAGCTCGCCCCTTGCGTTGACATCCACCACGGCGATATCGCATGCTGTGCTGGCATCGTGTGCATTTAGCACGGCGAGTGCGGTCGCATGACTCAATTGCGCTTCGCATCGATCGAGTCTGTTTTCTGCCGCCACAAAGGCTATATGCGCCTCGTGTTCGATTGCGAGTAGCCTAACTTGCAAAGCGGCGCTATGCCCCAATTGGTTAACGAGGCTGCTAACCATCAGGATCATGTAAAGGACCCAGGCTATGATCATGGCGTATTTCGGAGGGCCACAAAGCGACTGAACTCACGCTCTATCAGCGTGGTCTTCAGGACAATGTGTACTCCAGGTCGAGCGGGAGAAGGGGGTTCACCTGAGCCGGTTTGCTGCCCGACCCACTTAAAGTGAAGTGTGTCGATGTGATTCATCAAACTGGTGTGTTGCAGGCGCCCTTGGCGATCGAGTGAGGCGCACATGAGCGAACCGCTGCGATCACCTCCTGCCTTTTGCACAAAAAATCCTTGGTATCGTAAGCCCTTTTTAGTTCTCGATTGCGATTTGCCATGGCTGACTTGCTCTACCCGATTACCTAGGCAGTCTCCCTCCGAACCATCGGCAGGCTCGTGCTTTACCCACAGTAAATCCGAATGGTTCCAGCCAGTACGATGCTCAAGGCCAATGTAATCGACTTTAGCCATACGCAGACTTTGGCGGCGCGCTCCCAAGGAGTCAATCTTGCGGTAACCTGCCATGCGAATGGCGCGTGCCATGAGCTCAAGCACCCGAATTGCGTCTTGCTCGACTAACCAAGCCTTTTCGACGTGAGTCTGTTTACGCACAAGCGCCGAGCTGGACTGCAGTAGTGGCGTAATCACTGCAATACCCAGACTCA
>JAIXRD010000280.1 GCA_027485365.1 Cryomorphaceae bacterium
AGTCTGAAAGAAAAATAACTCCAGTACCGTGAGTGAAATCAATACACCACTGAGTACATTAAAGAAGATGGCAACGGTACATAAGCGGCCCCGCATCTTAAACTCACGCAACTCAATCTCATAATGCATACGCAACTTATCTGAAAGAGCGTGATCGCCATACAAGGCGTTCTGCACAAAGCGCATGCGGTCTACTGGCCGAGCGAGACGCGTTGAAAGAGCACCAACCAAGGTGGCCACCGCAGTGAGTAAGAACACTGGCGCCAAAGCCAATTGAATATTGCTAGTGAGGGCATCAATGGTGATGTTCATAGGGGTATTGGGGTGTCAGTATTTTTTGCGAGCTCGGGATTATGGGGGCTATTCTCGTTCAATTTTCCTATAAGGGAATCCATACCCTCCAAACTTAATACGCCACCCAAAGCTTGGAGCACCCTCAAAATATTTTCCAATCTGAGGGTTGATTTGCCTGCTTCAAGCTCAACAATGAACCTAACCCCCACATTGGCAGCAAGCGCCAATTGCGGCTGAGTCAATTTAAGGCGCTTACGGGTCTCGCGCACGATACAGCCAAGGTCTTGAGGGCTATGAATTTGTCTGCTCATAATTATTTCCTGATCGGGAAATTTTATCTTAATTTACCTATTTTTTCTAGATAATATCCCGATCGGGAAATAGCTGAAAAATTACTAACTGAGGCCATATTTATTGCCAAAAGTCGTGAGACCTCCATTCCTTTGGAAATCCCATTTCTGAGATTGATAGTTGAGGAATGATCGGAAATTGATCAACCATGTCACGCAATCTATCTCTCCATGATGAGTTAGGGCTAATCACTTTTAACAAGTAAACCAAGATGCAAAGTACGCTGTACAGTCGACTACTTACGTCTCGAACCATTAAGGAATCTAAAACAAGTGGATCAAAGGCTTTTATTTCGCCAATTTTTGGCAGCTTAGGCTGATCCACCAAGTTCCTGTTCCAAAGTCGGCTGTGATGGGCCGCAACATTTCTTATGTAGGTTAGCGTTCTTAACCAGCTTTCCATTACAAGGCAGTCAGGAATTCCATACTTTTTAGCAATAGTAGTTTTATCTGATATCTGCATACCTTGATAGAAGGTTGAGAGCATTCCAAAGTCCCAAAGCTCAACAGATACCCATATAGGAAGTGGCAAGCCATATTTATTTTTATAATGCTTAAAAAAATCTTCTTTAGAGCGCTTTAAAACTTTTTCATATTTTGCAAGCCATTCATGGTGGGCTGTTAAGCCATTTGATTTTTTCTTTTTAGTAAAGTTTCCGTGCAGCATGCACGGATTAGTGTGAGCAAAAGTATCTTTGCTACCCAGCATATAAGAAATATCAACGCGAAATGTCACTTCAATTCTTTCTATTGCGTCAAGCAGCAAAAGCCGCAACCTCTTATCAAATACGTACATTTTCAAAGCATCGTCAAATTTACTGCCAACTATGAATTGATCTTGCCGCGTTATCTTTATTTTTTGAGTGCTTGCATCCCGAGAGATTAAGGGTACGCGCATGGGGTATAGATAGGCACTTAGTCTGTAATACCCAATACGGCCAAGATAAGAGATCCCAAGAGCATCATCGCCGATCTCAAGCCCACGACTTTTAAGTAGCGCCAGCTGTTGATCGAACGGGAGATGAGGCTTGTTATATGTTGATGACATTCATAGCCTCATAAAAAAAGAAAACTCGCCCGTGCGTCTTTTGACGTAGAGGAGCGAGCCGTGTTGCTATCAATTTTAAGGCATTACGATACAAGCAGTCAAGAGAAAGAAAGTTAGCCTTTATCTTGAGTTAAGACCTCCTCGTTGGCAGGTAGTACAAATTACGGTTGAGCCAATATCAAACGCGTAGGCGCCTCACTTGCTGATCGGCCTAGATCAGTAGAGTTTTGTGTTGATGTGCTCAAAACTATTTCCTGCGTGGGAAATATTTAAAAAGCACTAGTAAGTGCGCCTGGCAAATACCTAAGGCATTGCTAATAATTCATGATCCGGCTTATTAGGGGCCGGGCTTTCTTAAACGGGACATATCTTTGGCGGCCTTGTTCATGGCCAGCAATTCTTTATACAACTCTGGCGGCAATACTTCCCTTGCAGGCTTAAATAATTTCAGATCGGCAGCAGATAAAGTTCTAATTTCTCCATTTGCTTGAATGATCGATGCGCTTGGTTTCATATTCTTTTTTTTACTTTGAGACTTCTAGTGCCGTAATGTGTGTGGCACCTTTAAAAAAATTTATCCGAATTGATAGACACTCAGATTGCCAGCCTTCAGTTCTTCCAAGCTGACAAGCATGTCTTGCAGCATAGGTATTGGTAAATCGGGATTTTCTTCAGCAACTTTACCTAAGCGAGCCCAATACTCAATCTGCTCTGCAACCGATCGACTCATCGCCTGAGCAAAGGGCTTTGCCTGATCAATCAGTAGCTCAGATAACTCAATTGCAGTAGGCATCTACTAAGACCACGCCACTAAACCGGTATAGGCCGTAATCAACACTACCACCCCAAACACAATCCGGTACCAAGCAAACGGCACAAAGGTATGGGAAGCCACATACTGAATTAACCAACGCACACAAATAAAGGCTGAAATGAAAGCGGCTATAAAGCCCACCCCAATCGCCCAACCAAAATGCATAACCTCAGTACCGCTGGTTTGAATGGGATTAATCCAGAGTTTGAGGAGCTCATATGCAGTAGCGCCGCCAATCACTGGAATGGCCAAGAAGAAAGA
>JAIXRD010000121.1 GCA_027485365.1 Cryomorphaceae bacterium
ATGTAATTATAGCCGGTTAAAAAGGATAATTCAAGGTTCTTGTTGATGTTGCTTTTTCCTGCTAATGAAAGGTCTATACCCACTACACGGGATCTTCCTGTATTTAAGAATTTGAACCCCGCAAACGAACCAGGCGCATTGGCAACATCCCAGATACCAAACATGTACTCAATTGTATTTTGATATTCTTGCCAGAAGAAAGCCGCATCGAAATACGCATAAACACCCCCCAATTTTAATCCTTGCTTCACCCCTACTTCACCGTTCCAACTGCTTTCAGGTAACAACCTTGGATTCGGAAAAACACCAAAATTACCAACGCCTGTTTTTATAAAACGCTCTGTAATGGTTGGAAAGCGATAACCTTGACCAAACGAAGCACGAAGGTAGGTTTCTTGGTACAGTTTTAAACTTGCTCCGCATCGGAAAATAGGTTTCATAGCAGTAACCGTATCATTCAATTGAAAATATTCAAAGCGAGCCCCTGCAGAAACATTTAAGATTTTATTGAAGGATTTTTCCATTTGCGTGTATGCAGACAAATTAAGTAAGCGGTTGTTAGGACTTCCGCTTCCTACATACATATTTGCAAACGAATTAACGTATGAACTGGTGATCCCACCAATAAAATCAAGTCCATTCAATTGTTTATAGGTACGCTTAAACATATAATCGGCATAGTACGTTGTGGCCCGATTATCTTGGTTGGCAGTCATTTGATTGTCACTGTGTAACACACGGGTTCTGAGGTAATGATTTCCGTGCGTACTGGTTACTAACTGAACAAAAGGGTCAAGATTGAAGATCGTTTGATCTTGCAAAAACACAGCACCGGGATAGGCGCGATACAAACCCGAGGTATCATCCAACCATGCAAAAGACATGTTTCCCTGCGCCAACATTACATTCCCATTCAGGCCATAACTTAATCCGGTAATCTTTGAAGAACGGTGCCGAATGTTAAAATTTAACCGAGCCCGTTTCATGGCCATTTGACGATCCGTAAAATTAGAAATGGTATCAATAACGTATTGCCCAGGCTTGGGTGCACCAATGTATCCATGGTCATAATTCACGTTTCCACCAACCACAACATCCCAATTATTATAAGCCTTTGCGTGAATAAAATTCGCTCCTGTAATCAAGGGGAAATCAGTCCACCATTTCGCCCCAGGAACAGATGGCGCGGAATAAAAACCGGTATAAAAATTAACCTTATTTAAAGGCTTGGATGTTGGATATGCTGTTCGAATATGAATAGAACCTGAAAGTGCAGAACTTCCTGAAAGTACGCTTGCAGCACCTTTAATAATTTCAACTTGGCTAATGTTTTCTACCGGAACAAAGCCCCATTCTGGACGACCTGCATCGCCCGAAAGCATCGGCATATCATCGACAATTACAGCAACTTTAGCACCTACACCAAAGGTAAAACCACTTCCTCCTCTGATTTGGGGCTCACCATCCAAAATATTTAATCCGGGTGTTTGATCCAACGCGGTTTCAATACTACGGGTATTTTTGTTTTCGATTAGCGATGGTTTCATTACCACCATGGTTACCGTTTGTTCTTCTAGGGGTTTATCAAATTTCCCAACCGAAACAGTTACTTGATCTTTCTTGATGCTGTATGGTTTCAGGGTAACATTTACTTCTACCACCTCATTGGGTGCTAAATTTAGAGACAAGGTATCGTTACGCAAGCCTGAAAAACGGACCACAACTTTCACTGCACCTGAGGGGAGGAACAATTCATATGCCCCTTTAGCATCCGTTTGAGCACCAATGGTTATGTCTTTTCGATAAACAAGCGTTGCCCCTTCTATGGGTTCATTGTTTTCCCCACGAACAATTCCTTTAACGGTGGACTGACTGTACCCAACCAAGGTTGATACAAGCCCCAATAAAATCAATACGTACTTCAATTTTCTTAGTTAACCGAGAATTTTGTTGAGAAGATATTTCCGTTTTGGTCGATAAGTCGAGCCACGTAAATCCCTCCGGTTAATGAAATTGACGTTTTACCGTTGGTTAATCCGTTAAAAACTTCAGCACCATTCATGGAATAAACCATCAAGGTACCTTGTGTTTGTCCGAACAAGCTCAATTCTTCATTTGAATAATTCGCATGCATTGGCGCGATTGAAGCTTCATCTAGACCAACACCGCCATTGTAAACGAGTGAAATATCATCAATTAGTACTTCGTCGTTGGCAGCGCCTCCACCTGCAGTAGCATTCCTAGCAAACGTAACCAATATAAATCCGGGTACTAATCCAGGATTCGCTAAATAATTAAACGGAATTGACTTACGCACCCAATTTCCTCCGGTTGGAGCGTAATTTAATTCAGCGGTAGCAATCAGGTGTGACTGAGAATTCGCATCAATGGGGTCGCGCACTTCAAAGGCATCATGTAAAATAGCGTGAATACGGGCATTTTGACTGCCTCCACCTGCTTGTGTATACTTTACCCAAAACACGATAGAATCCGGAGAATCAACACATGCTTCAGAAAAGTTTGCATCTGCAATAGAAGAATAGTTATAGTTGGCTGCATTGGCAGGCGTTGTGCTCCCCATGTTGATACGACCGCAAGTCATGGTTCCGTTGGCAACAATTCCAAGTACGCTAGTAGACCAAATACGGGCGCAATACATACCTGAAGCACCGGCACGAACATTTGCAGAACGCTCTAATTGCTTATTTGCGAACCCAGCGAAATTTCCTGATCCTGTTTTGAATCCATTCCAGTTTACAGGTTCTTCAGTAGGTGCACCTACATTCTCCCATTGCTCTAAATCACTGTTTCCTATTTGGGTTTGAGCTATAGAAATAGAAGCTATGGCTAAACTAAAAAATAAGGTAATCTTTCTCATAATCTTTCTCATAAGTTGTTCATTTAATTTTAACAAATATAAAAAGATAGATTAAATGGTAACCATTTTCAACAAACATGGTAAAGTAAGATTAAATTTGTTTGTATGGAGCATTCGTCCTATCAAGTGATGGAACATTTTGGAACCTTGCAAGGTGAAGGGTACTATACAGGGCGCTCGGCATACTTCATTCGACTTTCTGGATGTGATGTTGGATGTATTTGGTGTGATGTAAAGGAAAGTTGGGATGTAGGTGCGGGAAAAGCCTATTCACTGAAGGAAATCAAGGTTCTTAGCGAGGGATTCGATTTTATTGTACTCACAGGGGGGGAACCCGCAATGCATGATTTAAGGGCATTAACGGATATGCTTCATAAGGAAAAAAAGTATATTTCCCTTGAAACATCGGGTTGTTACGAATTGAATGGAACCGTGGATTGGTATACCTTTTCACCTAAAAAATTTAAAAAACCTCATTTCGAAGCGTATAAGAAGGCCAATGAGTTGAAGGTCGTTATTTATCATCCATCAGACCTAGCATGGGCTGAAGAGCATGCCAAGGAGGTAAACGACCAGTGCCTTTTGTACCTTCAACCTGAATGGAGTAAAAAGGACCAACTACAAGAAATAATCATTGATTTCATAACGCGTAACCCTCGCTGGAGGTTATCGTTACAGACACATAAATTTCTAAATATTCCTTGATGAACAGAGTACAACGTACGGGACTATTTGTAATTATCTTAATGATAATAAGCAATGTTTCATTCGCTCAATTTAGTAGCAAGAATAAAAAAGCGACCAAGCTGTTTAAGCAAGCACAGTTGGTTCCGACGCAGCAATTGGATCCGACAACGCGCATGCCGGATTTCAAGGCAGGGCTCGAGCTAATCGATAAAGCACTGAAAAAGGATCCCAATTTCTGGGAAGCCTACGTGCTTCGGGGAGAATATCACATTAATCTGCGAGACAAATCAAGCGCTATCGAAGATTTTGAAAATGCGCTACGTGTTTCTCCCAATCATTCGAGAACTGGAATGACTTTTTACAGGCTTGCTGATTTATACCTTGACCAAGGCACCTACGATAAGGCCCTAACGAACATTAAATCCTTCATCAATCATCCCAATGCGAATGAGGAATATTTAAAATCAGGTTACTCAATATATGACAATGCCCTTTTTGCCATTGATGCGATAAAACACCCTAAGCCCTTTAATCCGGTAAATGCTGGGCCTGGAGTAAATACGCGTTATGCCGAATATTATCCAACCTTAACCGTAACGAGTAAGCAACTTATGTTCACTCGCGCATTGCCTTTCGGAAGGGATATCCAAGAAGACTTCTTTATTTCGTTGAAAACGGATACACTTTGGGGTGAGTCAACACCAATGCCTGAAAATGTTAATACAGATCACAATGAAGGTGCTCCCACCATTTCTGCAGATGGAAGAAATTTAATATTTGTTGCGTGCACCGATGAAACTGGTACATACGGTGAACAACGAAAAGGAAAGGGAAGCTGCGATTTATTCTACACGAAGAAAATTGGGACACGATGGTCGAATCCAACGAATCTTCCGGGAGATGTTAATTCCTATCATTGGGAAACCCAACCTTCGTTGGCAGCGGACGGCAAGACACTTTACTTTATCCGTGGGCTGAGAGGAAAAGGTGTAGATCAACGGAACAGTGATATTTATGTCAGTCATTTAAACGAACAAGGAAAATGGGGCGCAGCAGAGCGCTTGTCAGATGTAATTACCACACCATTTGCCGAAGAATCTGTTTGTATACATCCCGATGGAAAAACCATTTATTTTGCA
>JAIXRD010000308.1 GCA_027485365.1 Cryomorphaceae bacterium
GGATTTCGGGTCAAATCCTGGGGGTATGATTACCAATTTCAAAGACGATGGCGACCACGTCATTCTTAATGGTGCAAAAATGTGGATATCGAATGCGCCATTTGCTGCCATTGCAGTGGTTTGGGCAAAAGATGAAAGCGGAAGAATTCATGGGTTAATCGTGGAGCGAGGTATGGAAGGATTTTCCACGCCTGAAATGCATGGGAAATTGTCGCTTCGCGCTTCTTCTACGGGAGAATTAGTATTTGAAAATGTACGTGTACCTAAAAGCAATATTCTTCCTGGAAGGTCAGGACTGGGAGCGCCACTAAGTTGTTTAGATTCAGCTCGATTTGGAATTGCTTGGGGAGCACTTGGCGCGGCAATGGATTGTTATGATCAAGCGGTTCGGTATTCCAAAGAACGAATTCAATTTGGCAATCCAATTGGTGGATTTCAATTAATTCAGAAAAAATTGGCAGAAATGCTTACCGAAATAACCAAAGCACAATTGTTAACCTACCGATTAGGACAGTTAAGAAATGACGGTAAAGCTACCTCAGCACAGATTTCAATGGCCAAAAGAAACAATGTTGAAATCGCATTAAACATTGCCCGAGAAGCACGTCAAATTCACGGGGGAATGGGAATTACAAGTGAATATTCTATGATGCGTCACATGGCGAATTTAGAATCTGTTGTAACCTACGAAGGCACGCACGACATTCACTTGTTAATCACAGGAATGGATATTACGGGAATTCCAGCGTTTACTAGAGAAATCTAGTCCTATTCAGGAATTTGATCTCCGCGTAATCTCCGAATGGATAATCGCGCCTCTTCAGAATAAATACTTCCCGGGTATTGGTCTATTATTTTTAAATACGATTCCATCGCGGCTGAATCGTCCTTAAAGTGAATTCTTTGGATATTGGCTAAATGAAATAAGGCATCGTCAGCAAGTAATTCTGTTGGATACGTACTTATTATTTGTTTAAAGTAACCGGACGCTTGTTCCCATTGACCTTGTAACTCGTGCGCTTTACCCTTTAAATAAATCAAGTCATCGTTCAATACAGACTGAGGGAACTTAATCGCAATTGTATCCATCCATTGAAAAGCCTCCTTGTAGCGGTGTTGAAGCAATAACAACTCACTTTTAGCGAAGGTACTCATGGCTTCATAATTGCTATCCAACCCGTAGTTCTCTAAAATCAACAGAGAAAGCTGCATGGCATCATTACTTATGAATTTAGACGTAGCCTGCTTCAATACATCAAGCTGAGATTGAGCAAACTCAAATTCTCCATCAAAATAGAAAATTCGGGCATTCTTGAATTTAGCTTCATTCCCGATGGCCTCAAACTTAAACGCCTCATCAATTTGCATGTATAATAAAGAGGCCTCCCAAATACTGTCTAAGGCAACACATACATCGGCCAATTTCATTTTATAGCGTGCACGTTGCATATCCGTTAGGCCGGGTGTATTCATACAACGTTCAAGAAAACCTCTTGCTTTATCGGCTTTATTGGCATAAAAACCCAAAATCTCAGCATATTCAAGTCCGATTTCAGCCCCCGCCCGAAGAGAAAACTCTTTGTTTAGCACCACCTCTTCATACGAATTAACAATGTCGTTAAGTTCCGCTTCTGTAAAGGCACGTTCTGTGGTTAATTCAGTAAAATACACATTGAGTAACATCCGTTGGGCCTCTGCCGAACGATATAAGTTCGCGCTAATCACCTCTTTAAACGCTTGCTTTGCCAATGCATATTGCAGGTTTTCAAGACAGGTATTGCCAAAATCGATCAAATAACCCCCATCACCGCGCATGCGTTTTTCTAACGAGGATACCTGTTGGTAGGCCGAGTTAAAATTCTTATTCTGTAAAAAGAACCATATTAACATCTCGGTATACACCGGATTTGAAGGGTCTTTTTGACTGGCGGAAAGAAAACTTCCTTTTACTTGTTTAATTTCCTCAGACTCCTTTGTAAAATCAAAAATTCCATCAATTTCCAATTGAATTTGTTCCTTAAGGTCTGGTTTTTTAGATAAGGCTAATAAGTATTGGTCGAGTGCTTTAATGGTCTCCCCTTCAGCCATGTAAATTTGACCATACCACAATTCATATGGATAATATTTTAGTTTTTTTTTAGCTTGATCAATAACTTCTTTTGCCCACGCATATTCGTCAATGGATAGGAGATTAGATAACACATCTTGAGTCTCCTTTATGTCATAAAACTCATGCTTAAGTACTTCGTTTTTTACTTTCTTTGCTTTATCTAGCTCTTCGTTGTTTTTATAAAAAAAGTAAAATTGAATTTTAAGCGATAAATCCCCTGGATTCGCTGCCGTTTGTTTTTTAAATACTTTTTCTGCGCCTTTTTTATCTCCTGTATTTACTAAACAATCTAAATACCGACTGAAATAAACCTTCGATGGATCGTTCGTGTAAAGCTTCTCATAATACACCACCGCCTTTGAAAATTCACCATTAAGGTAATAGTGCTGTGCTAATTGAATATCCGTTTCGGATTGCGAATACGCAACTAAGGCAACAAAGCAACAAAGGAGACAACGGGTGAGCTTATACACAGGCTATTTGTATTTACCTGCTAACGAATCTAACTTCGGATGTAACAACCGATACGTATCCATTAGGGCATTGAGTTCTTTCTTTAATTCGTTTAAACGAGATTCAAGCAATGTTAAATTCTTTTTCTCTGTAGCGATATATGCATCATATCGGTCCCTTTTTCCAAAACCATTAGAAATATCCGAATGCAACTGGGAAAGACGAGTATTCTCCTGAGCAAAAGCTTGTTTAAGCGCAACATATTGTTTGTTAATCGGTCCGATTTTTTTTCTTGCTACTTTGTAGGTGTCCATGTCTTTCGCATACGCTCGGTCGACGGAATCCAAGACAACATGTTGTTGTAAAAACAACTGCAATTGAAACATCTTCTGACGCATAGTCGATAAGGTATCGGGAAAACTCGACTGGAAATCCTTCGACAAGGTTGTGACCTCTGATTTCAATTGCTCAACTGCTTTTAGCTGTTCCTTTTGTTTAAAATCTGAACAAGCAACAAGAAAAAACAAACCACTTAATATGACAATTAATCTTTTCATGGGTTAAATATAATCAAATCCGGTGTAGGCCTGAAGTGCGTTTGGTACAGCCACTCGTCCATCAGCTTGCTGATGATTTTCTAACAAAGCCGCCATAACTCTTGGAAGTGCTAACGCAGATCCATTCAAGGTATGACAAAGTTTGGTTTTCTTGTCGTGATCTTTAAATCGCAATTTCAGGCGGTTTGCTTGAAAGGTATCAAAACGAGAAACGGAACTTACTTCTAACCATTTTTCTTGAGCCGCAGAATACACTTCAAAATCAAAGGTCATGGCTGAAGCAAAACCCATATCTCCACCACATAAGCGCAAAACGCGGTATGGTAGTTCAAGTTTATCCAATAAGCCCTTAACGTGTTCAACCATTTCCTCGAGTGCTCTTGATGTGTTGTCGGGGTGTTCAACGCGCACAATTTCTACTTTATCAAACTGATGTAAACGATTCAACCCACGGACATCTTTACCATAGGACCCCGCTTCTCTTCTAAAACAAGGGGTATAACCACATAACTTAAATGAAAACTCTGGGTGTTGAATTAATTCGTCCCGAAAAATATTGGTCAATGGAACTTCGGCTGTAGGAATTAAGTACAAATTATCTGTTGCATCATGATACATTTGTCCTTCTTTATCTGGTAATTGTCCGGTGCCAATTCCACTTGCTTCATTAACCATTAATGGGGCTTGATACTCCTCATATCCAGCGGCAGAGGCTTCATCCAAAAAGAAAGAAATCAAGGCCCGTTGTAATTTTGAGCCTTTTCCGCGATAAAACGGGAACCCGGCTCCAGTAACTTTAACTCCCAACTCAAAATCAATGATTTGTTTTTCTTTGCAGAGATCCCAATGAGGCTTTGCTTGGAAATTGAATGATGGTACTGTTCCAGACTGAAAAACAACTTGATTATCATTCAAATCTTTTCCTTTTACTACATCTTGAAAGGGGGTATTTGGGATTTGATATAGCAATTGCTGAATTGCCGTTTCCAAGGCGTCAGACTCCACTTTAAGCGCAGATTCTTGTTGTTTGAGTACGGTGGTTTGTTGCTTTAATTCATTTCCTTCCCCAACTCTTCCTTCTTTGTAACATTGGCCAATTTCTTTGGCAATCCGATTTGCTTCTTCAAGTGTTCGGTCTAACTCTTGTTTAATACCGCGCCATTGGGTATCTAAAGAAAGTAATTCATTAATCGTTGGTTCAGCATTAATGTTTCGTTTGGATAAGGCAGCAATCACTTGCTCTTTATCGGTACGAATTCGGGATAATTCGAGCATACGCGTTTAAAGGATTTGAATTACAAAAATAACATGGAACATCGGTTTACGGAAGGGTTTGTATCATTTTTTGATACCGCTCCGCTTGATTAAGTGCTCCAATGCAACCGTATGTCTGTTTATGAGCCCTATAGGCTTCAACCCGATTTCCTGGATCGGGATGTGTGCTTAAAATTTGTGGCGGACTTGCTCCACCCTCTTTTGATATTTTCTCAAAGAACATGGCTCCTGCATCCGAATTATAATGTGTTGGACACAAGTATCTCACAGAACATTCATCCGCTTCTTTTTCATGCGTTCTTGAAAAGGAAAGGCCTATTAACGAACTCGTGACTTGTCGGACCAATTCCCTATCTCCTGCAATTAGTCCAATCAACGTTTGTACCCCATACATTTTTGTGAGTTGGCGTGTACTGTGCCGAAGGTCTGCATGCCCCATCTCGTGCCCAAGAACCCCAGCGAGCTGATCTTCTGCTTCTAAATACTTTAGAATTCCTGTATAAATATAGATATAGCCTCCTGGCGCACAAAAAGCATTTAAGGTGGAGTCGTCCTTAATAATTCGAATTCTCCATGGAAATTCTGTTTTGTAATGTACTTCACCACTATTTAATAAGGAATCCCTAATGCTATACAAATACCCATAAATTTTTGAATATGCGGTTGAATCAAGTAACTCCATACCGCTACTGTCACTTTCGATTTCCGCTCGAACTTGTTCGCCCAAGGAAATATCATCTTTTAAGGTAAATAAATTAACTGCATTTTCAGCGGAACCGCACCCCATCAATAGCGCGAGGCTCAATCCCATACTAATTAACCCTATTCTCATAATACAAATTTACTTCTTTCAGCCATTGATAAACGCTCGATTGTTGATTATTACTTAAAACCAGGTGATTTCATATAGTCGCATTGGCTAATTTTGACTTATAATAACCGTATGAACGTAAAAATAATTAATAAAGGAACCAGTCCTTTACCGAGCTATGAAACCGTAGGCGCGGCCGGAATGGACGTTAGGGCAAACCTTTCGGCATCCGTTTGTGTGTCGCCAGGAGAACGAATGCTTGTCCCAACAGGGCTGTATTTGGAAATCCCGGCAGGGCTTGAATGTCAGGTTAGACCGCGAAGTGGTCTAGCATTAAAGAAGGGAATTACGGTATTAAACACCCCCGGAACTATAGACTCTGATTACAGAGGGGAGGTCGGTGTGATTCTAATAAACCTTTCAAACGAAAATTTTACCATTGAGCCGAATGATCGAATTGCCCAACTCGTATTTTGCCCGGTTATCCAAGTAACATTAATAGAAACAGACGCTCTCGAATCATCGGAACGAGGAACCGGTGGATTTGGAAGCACAGGAAAAAAATAAGATATATGAATATTATAATCCCAATGGCAGGAAGAGGCAGCCGACTAAGGCCTCACACCTTAACGGTTCCGAAACCTTTGATCCCAGTTGGAGGTGTTCCCATTGTTCATCGCTTGGTAGCAGATATTGCTGCAGTATGTGGTTCATCCATTGAACACATTGGATTTGTTACCGGAGACTTTGGTGAGGAGACTGAACGAGAATTATGTGAAATTGCCGAATCTTTCGGGGCCAAAGGACACATCTTTCACCAGTTAACGCCGCTCGGCACGGGTCACGCGGTTTTATGTGCTGCCCCTTTATTGGACGGACCAGTAGTTGTGGCTTTTGCTGACACCTTGTTTAGAGCTGATTTTACCATTAGCCCAACAGATGACGGGATATTATGGGTAAAACGGATTCCTAATCCGGAGCAGTTTGGGGTAATAAAAATGAATGAGCATTCAGAAATAATAGATTTTGTTGAAAAACCAGTAGAGTTTGTTTCTGACTTGGCCATGATTGGTATTTATTA
>JAIXRD010000190.1 GCA_027485365.1 Cryomorphaceae bacterium
ATATCAATGAAGGTATCGGATAATACCTCTTTTTTTAGAGGAACTGCTCTAATTGAAAATTTATCTAGGACATCAACAAAACGGCTCGTTGCAATGGATTGAGCATCCGTAGAATTATTCAGCACGACCATAATTTTCTTTTCTCCTAAGATTCTAAAATAAACATATACGTTATTCTCTGGAACATACTGCACTAAGGTTCCATCATGAATTACGGCTTGGTTTTTACGCCAATTGAGTACCGTTTTTGTGAATTGAAAATACGCTTCTTGTTCTGGGGTTCGACCCAATTTTGAGCGTTTTCGCACATCATCTTGCGCATAAAATGCTGTCAGTGTGTCGGTATCCCACCCTCCCGGAAAATCTCTACGAATATCTGCATCTCCTACCTCCTTAGAGCCTTTCATTCCAATTTCCGACCCGTAATATATTTGAGGAATTCCTCTAGTGGTTGCAATTAAGGTAAGTGCCAGTTTATAATCGGCCAGGTTTGGACAATATTCATTGAAGCGCTTGGTGTCGTGATTTTCCATAAAAACCAACATATTGTTTGGATTTTCATAGACAAAATCATTTACAAAATTTTCATAAATCCGAGCCATTCCCTGGTCCCACCCTTGATTCCGTTCATTAAACGCCTGCATGATTGCGTCGTGTAAGGTGAAATCCATGACTGCCGGCAGCCCACTGTTATATGAATCCAAGGCTCCAATTTTACTATCCTTTTGCCAATAGGAGATTTGTGCTTGATTATGCAGCCACACTTCCCCTACCATATTTAAATAGGGGTATTCCTCCATAATGGCCTTGGTCCATGTAGCAATCGCTTCTTTATCATTGTAGGAATAGGTATCAACACGCAAGCCATCTAAACACGCATACTCAACCCACCAAATGGTATTTTGAATCAGATAAGTTAATAGTAATGGATTTGACTGGTTCATATCAGGCATAGAAGTATCAAACCAACCATCTGCGGAAGCGGAATGATCACTTGGAGCGGCATATGGATCCATTTGGGTGCTGGTTCGGTAGGATGACCTTGTAAACTGATCAAACTGATGAATCCACGTTTTAGTGGGGAGGTCTTGAATCATCCAATGCTTACTTGACCAGTGATTGGGGACTTCATCTTTAATCACTTTGAGGCCTCGTCGGTGGGATTCAAGCACCAATTCCTTAAACCAAGAATTGGTTCCATAGCGCGAATCCACCTTATATAAATCCGATTGAGCGTAGCCGTGGTATGAATACGTAGGTTCATTATCTTCCAATAATGGTGTAGTCCAAATAGTCGTTGCACCAAGTTCTTTAATGTAGTCCAAATGCTCCATGATCCCGGCGATGTCACCACCGTGACGACCTCCTGGTAGCGAGCGATTTCCCGGTTCTGTCATTCCTGGAAAGGTATCTTGACCTGGGTAAACATTCGCAAAACGGTCTGGCATTAAGAGGTAAATAACATCCTTGGTTGAAAACCCTTGACGAACCGCTGATTGGTAAATGCGTTCTTCCAATTTAAAATCAAAGCGCGCAACTTCCTTATTCATGGTATTTGTTAAGGTAATTGGATAGGTTCCTGCATTTTTATCTTGCGTTTCCACCGTGACAAAAAGGTAGTTTGGATTCTCAGTTTTCACAATTCCTAGCACATTCAGCCCTTGTACTTTCACCGTATACTTCGCAATTTGAGGGCCGTGGAGCAATACCTGCACTTGATGGTGTTTCATTCCAACCCACCAATTGGCAGGTTCTACATGGTCCAACACGACAGCTTGTGCCGACAATAGAAAAACAACAAGTAAGGAACTTAACGATAAAAGGGTTTTCATGGGATTACAATACGTTTTCTTGTTTGTCCAGTGGTTGAAATTTCAATAAACACCTGATTTGTCGGGATTTCATCTAACACTCTTCCCATTAAATCTACGCGCGTAATCCATTGTAAAGGGTCTTCATGCTGTTCTGTTAAACTAACCGAACATGGATTGGTTAATCCATTATAAATTAATTGATTCGTTGCAAACGCACTTCGTTGGGTAATATAGGTATCTAAAGAAGTGGATACGTGGTTACCCCATGCATCTGTTATGGCATCCAGAAAATCTTGGTCTGTGAATCCGTAATCCAATCCTTTGTATGTATCCGCAAGAGCAGACGTACTAATTAGTGCTTGGGTAGCTTCCCAAATTGGCACCATGTAGCCCGGGGTAAAATAGGTATTGATGTGTTGCTGCATATAATATGAAAACCGATCTTTGAAGTATGGAACCTGCATCATTCGCGTATACAAAGGCCGTGGCGTATTGCTTGGTGACCATGTATAAATATTACGGAATTGCCAATCAATTCCAAACCAGTCTACGCCGAAGGTGTTGTCTAAATCGTACTCTAAAAACACGAATTTACCGTCTGATGGACGCTGATAGAGATAGTAATTATTTTTATTGAAGGTATAACCATCCCATTGCCCAACTAATATTTGAAAAGCCAATGAATTTAATAAAAGCTCTACGTCAATTACCTCTTGAATTGCACACGGAAATTCAGCATTGGACGAATTATTGAGCACATCAATGAAGTGAACTAACCCTGAAAAATCGTTGAGCGCCTCATTAGTTTTAAGTTCATATAGCGCTTGATAGGGCGCTTGTCCTACACCTTGGTAAACCATGTCCGCACCCCATTTAGCTTTATAGAGATTTCCCGTATCATCATTATTGAAGCGTGCTTCTATATACTGATCATCTAGGTGTTCCACGTTAATATAAAGTCCTTTATATTCGGAATTGATGTATAATTCTACGTATGAAGTCCTTGCGCCGGGAAGACCAGACCATCGGAGCATTTCTTGGCACGTTCTACTCCGCATAATAGACACATCATTATGCTCACCATTGAGGTTTAAGGATTTTAAATCGTACCATTTGAACCCGGGTTGGTACACATTAAAATCGATTTTAAAGGACTTTTTTGCAGATTGCAAGGACGTATTACCACGTAAGCGTATCCCAACGGTATCAATGGTGTCATTAACTACCGAACTCAGATAAACAAAAGAAGCTGGAAATTCAAAGGTAGCTCCTAAACTATCCCCTACCATGGTATTAAAATCCTGAGGATTCATAGTAATATAAATCTTAGCTACCTCATTTTGAAGAAAGGCATTGGAATTCGATGGGTGTAGCAATTGAGCAAAAAAAGCAAGCGGAAAAAAACACGCGACACAAATAAATTTTCTCATTATTTCACCACGGTTTGATATGCTATTGAATTACCTAATTTAACTAATACCAAATATGTACCTGAAGAAAGATTCAACTCGTCAATAACCAAGTGATTCTCCCCTGCATTAGCCATAGCGCGTTGTTGTTTTATCAGTACTCCTTGCGCATCAAAAAGCTGAATTTCTAACGGTTGAAAATCAAGGGATGTTAATTTGATCGTACAAGAAGATGTTAGAGGAACCGGATAAACCACAAAATCAAACGCAGGATTTTCCAAAGCTTCAATGGAAGCCACTGAAGTAATATACGGTTGGGGTAGGTGAACATCAGTATATACTCGATATTCTCCAGGCTGTAATGGAATGGATGCATTAACATTGGTAACATTCAAG
>JAIXRD010000223.1 GCA_027485365.1 Cryomorphaceae bacterium
CATGCGATCCATTTCTATAAGTTCATCCGTTCCTGATGCTACAACAGGAATTGGAGCTGGTTTCTGTTCGTTAGTTTTGGTTGCTGCTGAAACTGGAGGGGTTTGAGGCGCGACAGGCTGACTTGTTCTAGCTGCTAAATGGGCTAAAATATCTTTTTTCGTTACTCTTCCTTCAGCACCCGTTCCCGCAATACCATCCAATTCTGCCTGACTTAAACCTTCTTGACTTGCGATGCTTTTTACCAAGGGCGAATAAAAACGACTAGAAGAACTAATAGCCGCGGTAGAAACAGTACTAACCACTGGAGTATTTACTGAAGCAATTTCTGGAGTGCTTGCGGGTTTGCTTTCAACCGCTTGCGTTGTTGCAATCGGTGCAGCAGTACTCGCTCCATCTGTAGATAAGATCGCAATTACATCACCCACCTGTGCAACTTCATCCTTTTGAAATAATTGCTTGATCAAAATACCAGCTGCCTCTGAAGGTAATTCATTATCTACCTTATCTGTTGCCACCTCTACTAGGGGTTCATCCAATGCAACGGCATCGCCAACTTGTTTTAACCAATTTGTAATCGTTGCTTCAGTTACACTTTCACCCATTTTGGGTAGACGAATTTCAATTTCTGCCATAGTTCTTTCCTAAGATGCTGCAAAGGTATGAAAAAGGGATTAAAACTCGAGGGTATTTTTAGCTTTGTTGGTCAAGTTTTCTAAAGGATGTCAATACGATTTGAACGTCGGTTAAAACTGTATAATCTCGTGCATACAAAATGTTTAGTTTGTCCAATAAACCACGGTCTGTAGCTGCTACATAAAGGTTTGGTGTTAATACACCAGGTGTTAGTGCCGGGAGTTGTGGATCCTTGAATCCATCGGTGGTGTCTATAAACCCAACCCAGGTTAATTTCCCAATAAGCACCTTAATTATATTTTTTAACAACCCAATTTTATGTTGAAAAAACCAAATCGATACAGGTAAGGTAGCGATAAGTAATAGCGAAAAGGTAAGGTCAAAAAAGCGTTTTGACCTCAAATTCTCTGGTCGACTTAGTTTATTTATATTGATTCGATACGTTTCACCCGAGGTGTCAATCGAGTTGCTCCCAATGATGAAATCAGCATCCGGTTGTGCAATTTTGAAATCTAAATGCGTTGATTTAATCGTGGTCATCCAATGGATGATTTGATAAGCACTTAAATCTTTGGCACTGAAGATTATTTCGTCGTATAGATTCAAATTGGTTCGGTGTTCAAATTCTTTCAAACTGTAGCGTGCTTCGGGATATACATCCCTTATATACGTTCCATGCACATACGCTACTTCATTCATGTGCTGAAGTAACAACAATTTAATTCGTTTGAATTCGGATTCTTCCCCTATAATTAAAAAACGTTTCTTCCGAGATGGATTCCATCCGCTGGATTGTTTGAAAATCAAGAATCGAATCAATCGATCCATTAAATTCCAACTTAGAAACCATAGTGCTCCACCTAAAATAAACAATCTAGAAAATTGTAAATCTTTCGGGAGCAAGGCATACGCAATAAGTATAAAGGTTGTCCCGATTAGAGTGCCCTTGAGCAATTTCATCGGTTTAAACGGCGGGTCATAGGTTCCTGACATTAGGTTCGTGAGTGACCATATTACCCAATATGAAGGGATCATTGCGTAATAGACAATGGAAGGGAAGGCAATTTCATTTGATTTCCATAACTCTGCCAAACCATACAGGCCAAGGATTCCTACTCCGACATTCCATAGGATCGGAAAGGTATAATTTATTACTCGTTTTGATACAGCCAAGGAAGCCCTTATATAAATCCCCAGGTGAATGAACAGGGAAAAGAGAAGGGCATAATTCTGAGAAAAATGTTTTCGTGCGAAGATGATCATCGCTCTGTAAAAAACAAAAACGTAATTAACCGAACTTTTTTTAGTGCTTTCCCCTTTGTAGTGAATGATCGTTGTATCGGCTAAATATAAATTCTTATAGCCTGCTTTTTGTATGCGATATGAAAGATCAATATCCTCACCATACATAAAGAATGCCTCGTCTAATAATCCGATTTTATTCAATACTTCATGCCTCAATCCCATGTATGCACCACTCAAAACATCTACCTCGTGGGTTTCAAATTCACTTAAATAGGTGAGGTGGTAACGTCCAAACCGAGAAGATTTTGGAAACAACCTTGATAAGCCAAATACTTTATAAAATGCGACCATCGGCGTGGGAAGTCCACGCTTGGATTCAGGTAAAAATGTGCCTTTTCCATCCACCATTCGAACCCCAATTCCCCCGAGTTGTTCGTTGGCCTCAAATGCCGCAATTGTTTTTTCGAAGGTTTGCTCTTCAACAACTGTGTCCGGATTTAACAATACGATATACTTACCTTGGGCCAATTTTATTCCTTGATTATTCGCTTTTGAAAAGCCAACATTTTCTTGGTTCACGATAAGGTTTACTTGTGGGAATTTTTCTTGAACCATCGCTACCGAGCCGTCACTGCTTCGATTGTCTATAACAAATACTTCAAAGTGCTCAATCCCTTTTGAATTAAACACAGAAAGTAAACATTGCTCCAAAAAGTAGGCAACATTATAATTTACGATAATGACCGTTAATGTTATGTCTTGTTTAGATTTCAAGCCTTGATTGCAATACAAGAGATTTCTACGATGGCATCCATTGGGAGTCGACTGATTTCTACCGTTTCCCTGGCCGGAGGTGTTTCGCTGAAATAGCTTGCATACACTTGATTAACGGCGGAAAAATTATTCAAATCTTTCAAAAATATACTACATTTTACTACTTCATTCATTGTGAATCCCGCAGCAATGATAATGTTTTTAAGATTTTCCATAACTTGCGTTGTGGCCTCTTCAATCGTTTCGTTTTTAAAGGTTCCATCCAATGGGTTGAGCGGAATTTGACCACTTACGAACAGTTGATTTCCTGCGATTATTGCAGGCGAATAAGGTCCAATTGGAGCAGGGGCGTTTGGTATATTTACGGATTGTTTCATAAAATTGCGCGTTTGATGCGTTATGAAGCTAACTTTGTAAAAGTAAAACAAATGAACAAAATGCGTGTACTTGTAGTGGATTTTTACGATTCGTTTGTTTTTAACCTGGTTCATTATTTTGAAGCGCAAGGATGTCAAGTTGAGGTTCGAAGTGACCACGAAATTCCAATCGACGCCTTGAATTTTTTGTTTGACTTTAATGGGGTAATCCTTTCGCCCGGTCCAGGACTACCTCAAGAAACGCATGCAATGCAAGCCATTATTTCCTTTTGTAAGGGGCGCATCCCTGTGTTTGGGGTTTGTCTTGGAATGCAAGGACTTGGGCTTGATATGGGAGGGGAATTATACAATTTAGATGCTATTCGCCACGGAATCACCGGTTCTGTAACTTGCGTAACGCATGAAATGTTACTTCAAAACGTTCCGAATAAAATTCAGGTTGGGCTTTATCACAGTTGGGCCGTGAAAGGACTCGAACCTGATGTAATTTCAGCCATTGATGATGACGGTGTAATCATGGCCGTCGAAAATCACCATACAAAACAGTACGGGGTGCAATTTCATCCCGAATCCATAATGACACCCTTAGGCATGGAAATTGTCCGTAACGTGATATTTAAAATATTTTAGTAGTTTCGAAAAAAATAAACACCATGAAAAAAATTGCTTTACTAATGACTGTGCTTAGCGTAGTTTCAATAGGCTGGTCACAAACAAAAAAAACTAAAGAATATCACGGAGTAACTTTTTACACCGAAACAACCATTAACGAAGTGCCTGTCGTTATTAATGGCGCTGGGGTTCGTGAAAAGTATTTTATGGACATGTACGTTGCTGCCTTGTATTTAAAAAAGAAATCTACCGATGCATCGAAAATCATTTCGGCGGATGAAGAGATGGGTATCCATATAAAAATAGTATCTTCTATGGTTACACGCGACAAATTTAAAACAGCGGTTACTGAAGGATTTAAGAATGCAAGTTCTGGAAAAGCGACTAAAAAAAAAAAAAAAAAATTCATGACTTGTCTTAGCGAGGAGTTTAAAGAAGGAGATAAAATCTACTTTGATTATGTGCCAAGCAAAGGGGTTAAAATATACAAAAACGGAGACCTCAAAGGAACCATTGCTGGATTAGAATTTAAAAAAGCGCTTTTTGCGATTTGGTTAGGTACTTCGCCTGCTCAAGAAAGCCTAAAGGATGAAATGTTAGGAAAGGATTAGGGCTTAGGTAACGAACTTTTTACGGCCTCGTATGTTTTGAAATAAATTCAACAGCATGCGAGGCCTTTTTATTTTATTATTTCTTTCCCCATTATTAACC
>JAIXRD010000217.1 GCA_027485365.1 Cryomorphaceae bacterium
AAACTCTCCTTTTCAGACCCAAGTACAAACATGCTAAAATACCGCTTTAATCACATGGCGAAAGCCGATATTCAAGCGACTTACAAAGCGTTTAGCGTAGGAATTTCTTCACGATACAATAGCTATATGCGAAACATTGACCGAGTCTTTGAAGACGGGGTGCTTGGAGAGGAATTACTGGTTGGAATGGCTAACTATCGATCTGTTTTCAATAAAGGGGTAGCTGTTTTTGATGCGCGCTTTGGGTATCAAATTAATGAAGCCTTTAAGGTTAATTTTATTGCCAATAATCTCTTTAACAAGGAATACGTCAGTAGGCCAGGCGATGTGCAAGCACCAAGAAACTTCATTCTTCAAATGCAGTTGGCTTTGTAATTTTTTGTTTCTTTAAGCCCCAAAACCTTACTTATGCGTTTATTTTTATCGTTGTTCATCTCTTTTTTATATGTTTCTCATTCCTTCGCACAACTTAATGGTGTAGTTACCGATCAATCTACAGGGAAACCATTGTATGGTGTTAAAATATATGCCTCAACCGGAGAAAAACAGCTCTCTGATTTCGATGGGAAATTTAGTTTCAGCAACACTACACTACCGTTAAAATTGGTGTTTAATTTATTAGAATACCGAATTGACACCTTAGTTATTACTAGCCTAGGTACAATAAATCATTCCATGCGTGTGAATGAAAAAACAGAGCAAACCGTGGTAGTATCCGCAAATAAACGCGCACAAAAAATTGAAGAAATCCCGATTTCACTTGAAGTAATTAAGCCTCGCTTAATTGAAAATAAGGGGATGGTAAATTTAGAGCAAGCAGTGGAACAAACACCGGGCGTATTCACGATGGATGGGCAAGTAAGTATCCGTGGTGGTTCTGGGTTTGCATATGGTGCGGGGAGCCGCGTTATGATGTTATGGAATGGCTTACCCCTCTTGTCGGGGTATGCAGGAGATGCCCAATGGAATGCTATTCCAATAGAACAAGCGTCTCAGGTAGAGGTAATAAAAGGTGCATCATCGGTGCTTTATGGCAGCGGGGCATTAAATGGAGTGATTGCATTATCTGAAAAAGAACCGGGATTAAAACCAGAAACCAAAATTAGAGTGCAGACTGGAATTTATGACAACCCAAGAAGGAAATCTATGCAATGGTGGGGAAAGGACAGCGCGCAACGTTTTAACCCAATGAACCAACAAGTAGAGGTTTTCCGCAGTCAAATGTTTAAGCGTACGGGCTATACCCTTTCTACCGTATTTTATAATGATAAGGGGTATCGTCAAGGAGAGACGGAAACTCGGGGTAGAATTAGTGGTACCTTGTATCTTCGCCCCTTAAAAATCGAACGACTTAAAGCTGGGATTAGTTTTAACTATCAACTGCATAAAACCGGGAATTTCTTGATTTGGCAAAGTGCAGATCAAGGATATACGCCTAGCGGAGGTGCAGATACTGCAAACCCAGCATCTACCCTAACCTACAACCTATCTAATCGCCTGTTTATCGATCCATATGTTAAGTACATTGACAAACACAATAATAAACATAGCATTAAAACCAGAGCTTACCTTACTACGAATAAAAATATCAGCAATGATCAACAAAGTAACGGCGCAGTCGTTTACATCGCAGACTATAATTTTCAGCGCAATTTCAAATCTGGAGGCACCCTTGTTTCCGGTTTATTTGGCACGCACAATGTCGTGTTTTCTAATTTATTCGGTAACCATTCATCAAACAATGCGGCGGCTTATGCACAGTATGATCATCACATTGGTAAATTCGATTTTACCGGAGGGATGCGTGCAGAGTATTTCACGATGGACAACAAAAAAGGAGATTCTGATTTTAAAATCGGGAATACTGTCCTTCCATTTTATCCTGTGTTTAGAGCGGGGGCTCATTATGAACTAAAAAAATACACGCATTTAAGGGCATCATTTGGCCAAGGAATACGATATCCTTCGGTAGGTGAACGTTTTACAAGCACATCAGTAGGTGCATTGAATATATTTCCAAATGCAAACTTAAAGCCTGAAACGGGATGGGCTGCGGAAATTGGAATTAAGCAAGGGGTGAAAATGGGGGACTGGAAAGGAATGATCGATGTTTCTGGATTTATTAATAACTACAATAACATGATTGAATTTTCCTTTGGATTCTATAACCCTTCCAATGGAAATCAAATTGACCCATATACCAGCGCCGGACTAGCTGAACTTATTTATGTGCAACAAACCCTGGGTTATACCATCAATCAAATTATAGGCTTTGGCGCTCAAAACGTAGAAAATGCGAGAATTACTGGCGTTGAGTTCTCTTTCAATAGCATGGGGAAAATTGGCGATGTAGAAGTTGTTTCGCTCATTGGATATACCTACATGAATCCCGTCTCCTTAAATAAGGACCCTAAATATTCTGTATACAACTCAGACAGTACCACGAACATGTTAAAATATAGGTTCAAACATTTGGTGAGAGCTGATGTAGAGGCAGTATATAAAAAATGGAGTTTTGGCGTATCAAATCGTTACAACAGTTTCATGAGAAATATCGATAAAGTTTTTGAAGAACCTATTGCGCAAAACACGTATATCTTACCTGGACTCAAAGCGTATCGAAGCGTTTATAATAAAGGGAATTTAGTATTCGATGCACGCGTGGGTTATCAAATTAACGACACCTTCAAGGTGAGTGTTATAGCGAACAATGTATTTAATTCAGAAACTTCCAGTCGTCCTGGAGACATTCAAGCACCGCGGAACTTCTTGGTTCAATTAGCGATGAAATTCTAATGAAGGTATTAGGAATTATCCCAGCTCGTTTTGGTTCCAGCAGATTTCCTGGCAAACCTCTAATTGATATTAAGGGGAAAACCATGATTCAACGCGTATATGAAGGGGCTAGTAAATGTGAAGAACTCTCAAAGGTTATTGTTGCAACAGATGATGAACGAATTTTCACCCACGTTCGATCGTTTGGCGGCGAAGTTATGATGACCTCTAATTTACATGGTTCCGGTACAGAACGTTGTGCTGAAGTAGCGGCACATTTCCCAGAAATGGAAATTGTTGTAAATATTCAAGGCGATGAGCCTTTGGTAAACCCAAGTCAAATATCGGAACTTATTCAGGCATTTCAACATGAGAACGTCGAGATTGCAACCTTAGTAAGCCCTAAGATTGATTCAACAGAATTAAGTAATCCAAACCGAATTAAGGTTGTTATAGATCATGAACAGAACGCCTTGTTTTTCAGTAGGAGTAGCATTCCTTCCGGTACGTTCTCTTCTAACTACATCGCGCTAAAACATATTGGATTATATGCATTCCGAAATGAGGTGCTTCGAAAACTTGTATCCCTACCTGCTACCGAGCTTGAAAAAAGTGAATCCTTGGAACAATTGCGTTGGCTATATTATGGCTATAAAATAAAAACCATTGAAACACATATTGAAACACCAAATATTGACACGCCAGAGGATTTAGAAGCGGTATTAAGGCGGTTGTAAGTTCATTTTTATTTCTTTTTAAGTTTTTGTAAATTTGAGGTATGAAGTCGCTTGAAGATATACTCATTGAATTGTTACATAAGCATGAATGTGTTGTGGTCCCGGCTTTTGGCGGATTCATTGCAAAACAAAAGAGTGCGTATGTAGATTTTGAGTTAGGCTTGATTCATCCTCCGTTTCGAGAAATAGGTTTTAACATCCAACTTCAGTCTAATGATGGGCTTTTGGTGAATCAGTTCGCAGCTCAATATCAATTGGATTATACGGCAAGTTTGGACGCTGTGGGTCAACAGGTTACTATATGGAATGAGGTGCTAAGGCAAGGAAAACAACTAAGCATTCCTAAAATTGGTAATTTCAAGAAAGATCTAGAAGGGAATATCCAATTTGAACAAGACCGTTCATTTAACTTGCTTATGAGCGCTTATGGGCTCGAGCTTGTAGGATTTATCCCTGCGAAACCTTTGGTAAGCGAAGGAGAAAAGGCAGTTAAAAACAATCGCCAATTATGGAAATATGCAGCTGCTGCTGCCATTGCAATACCCATAGCCTTTTATTCTATTTGGATCCCTGTGAAAACCCCAGCATTAGAATCAGGCATGTTTTCATACCAAGATTTCAATCCGTTTAAAACACAAAACGAAAACACCTATACAGAAACTCAAATTGATTTACCTCGCATTGAGCATGTTTCCATTGAAACGACCTATACGGATGCATATGAATTGCATGTAAATCCGGTGGTTGCACAAAACGAGCCAACAATAACTTTAATTGAACCCCATGTAATGTACTGCATTGCGGGATGTTTTTCAAGTGAAGAAAATGCAAATCGACTTGTACAAAAACTTGAAGGATTAGGTTTTAATTGTTCCATTCTTCACGAAGGATCATTGTATAAAGTATCTCTTGGTCATGGATTTTCAGAAGAATCCGTTGATTCCATCCTTAACAAAGCTAACTCATTAAACATCCAGACTTGGATTTTAAAATAACCCTTATGAAAACAATTTTATTGACCCTAGTTTTTATCTCAAGCTTCTTCGCGTTTTCACAAACAGCAACGAATATTGAGGGAAGCAATTATAAATTCACTAAAGTATATCATTTAGATGCTACACCGGTTCAAAGTCAAGGTAAAACAGGAACGTGTTGGAGTTTCTCTGGCCTTTCCTTTTTTGAATCTGAATTGATCCGTAAAGGGAATAAAACACCTGATGCGCTTTCCGAAATGTTTGTGGTGCGAAAATCCTATGAGAATAAAGCAGATAAGTTTATTCGTATGGATGGAAAAATCAACTTCGGCGAGGGTGGTGCTTTTCATGACATACCTTGGGTAATCAAGAATTATGGCATTGTTCCTTACGATGTTTATAACGGCTTAAACGGAAATGAATCGTATGACCACGCTGAATTTTTTGAAGTATTGAATGGTTCCGTTCAAGGTTTACTAAAATACATGAGTTCCAGTTCGAATGGGATTAGTTCCAATTGGAAACCAGCAGTTAGTGGTATTTTGGACGCCTATGTGGGTAAAGACATCAAAGAATTCGAATGGAAGGGTAAAAAATATACGCCACAATCGTATGCTGCAAGTATCGGATTAACTATGGATGACTATGTGTCGTTAACCTCATTCACGAATCACGCGCCTTATGCTAAATGTCAATTAGCTATCCCCGATAATTATAATTGGGGTGATTCTTATAATGTAGGATTAGATGACTTAATGGCTACTGTTTCCAATGCATTAGCTAATGGCTACACGGTTGCATGGGGAGCAGATGTATCAGAGAAAGGGTTCAGTTTCAAAAATGGAATTGCTTTGGTTCCTGAAGACCCTAGTACGATTCAAGTATCTGGTAAAGATAATAGAAACTATAACGATGCAGGAGCAGACAGAAATTCAAACGCGTTTCTAAGCCCAACCAAAGAAGTTTCGGTTACACCAGAATTGCGTCAAAAGGGTTACGACAATAAAACAACAACGGATGACCATGGAATGCACATTGTAGGTATGTATAAGGACCAAAATGGTACAAACTATTTACTCGTTAAAAACTCTTGGGGAACAGGGAACTATCCAAAAGGGTATTTATATGTATCAGAACAATATTTCCGATTGAAAACGATCAATATATACCTTAATAAAGGAGGAATTTCATCTGACCTTAAAAAGAAGATTAATCTTAATTAATCAAAAGCAATCTTCTATTTTTTGGTAAGCTATGGTTGATTAATTATGATTAATCAGTACATCTTAGTGATTAAATTGCAGTGCAATAGAAGAATCAGATAACAATTTAACCACAACCTTTCGATAGTCATTGAATAGTTATCAAGCAACTACGTAGGTCTTGAAATCATAGGCACGTATGCTGGATTGTATAATGTGTTCGAAGCGATACCACCCATCCTTATTTTA
>JAIXRD010000090.1 GCA_027485365.1 Cryomorphaceae bacterium
GTAAAGTATTAGGGAATTATAACCAGGTAACCTTTGGTGCAGGTGCAAATATCACAGGAGATTGGACGGTAGGGACCTTGAATTTAGCCTTGAATGGTACCTACACCTTCCAAGCGGGAAGGACGGTTACAGTGAATACCTTATTTAATGCAAATGCTACGTGTGCTGGTCCGATGACCATTAAGTCTGCAACGGCAGGAACTCAAGCTATAATTTCCAAAGCGAATGCAACGGTTACGATGAATTATTGCAACCTTCAGGACATGAATTTCACGGGTGGTGCAACGGCAACGGCAACAAATTCAATTAATCAAGGGAATAATACAGGAGTTACCATTCAGGCAGGAGGAGCAGCTGCATCCCGCACCTTGTATTGGGTCGGAGGTACAGGCAACTGGAACGACATCAACCGCTGGTCATTGAGCAGCGGCGGTGCCGGAGGTGAATGCCCTCCAACATCCATCGATGACGTAGTATTTAACAACGCATCGTTCTCCGCGGTCAACCAAACCGTAACATTAAATGTACCTAACGCAGATTGTAGAGATATGACATGGAGTGTAACGCAGAACAATCCAAACTTTGCCTCATCGAGTTCTGCAAACAATTTGAATATCTATGGGAATCTAGCAATGGTAAGTACGCAAGGAACTTGGACCACCTCAATGAATGTATATTTCATGGGTACGGGTACTAAGACGATAAATTCCGGGGGTAAGAACTTTGGTCCAGTATTTTTTGCAGGCACAGGAACCTGGTCAAATACAGCGGCATGGAATACAGGGAACATAACGGTAAACCAGGCAGCTACGTTGAATTTCACGAACAACATTACGATGCAGCAAATGCTGGTAAGTGGCGCAGCGAACATTACATTTAGCGCCTTAGCGACGATGAATTCAGATTTAAATATTACTGCAGGGGCAACAGTAACGTTTCTGCCGACTTCAAGCGGGACAAGTTCATGGACGAATATAAATGGGTTAGGAGCGTTGGTTAGTTTGGGTGCGAATCGAAGTTTTAATGGGATAGAATTACGAAATGGCACCTTGAATACCAACGGTACGACATGTACATGGGGTTCATTTAACTCACACGCTGGATGTAATAATTCAGCAGTACGTGTGCTAAATTTAGGTTCTTCAACCATCAATGTATCAGGGAGTTGGAATGCTGCAGGCGATCCTGGCTTGTTAACCATCAATGCGGGGACGTCAACCATCAACATGACAGGTGTTGGTGCGACATTTAACAATTATGAGTATTGCTTCACGGCAAATACGACACATAACTACTACAATGTAAACTTTACGGCGGCAAGTGGAACGGTACAATTTCAACATCACTACAACAATGTAAATAGTAAAGTATTAGGGAATTATAACCAGGTAACCTTTGGTGCAGGTGCAAATATCACAGGAGATTGGACGGTAGGGACCTTAGGGTTAACATCCAACAATACATACAGTTTTCAGTCTGGAAGAACTGCAACTATTACAAATAATATTTCTTTCGGTTCAATTTGCTTCGGTGGGGTAACTATCCAGAGCAGTACAGCAGGTTCACAAGCAACAATTACTAAATCATCTGGAACAGTGAGTGGACAAAATTTAACACTGAAGGATATTAATGCCATCGGTGGCGCAACGTATAATGCTTATGGTTCAATAAATCTCGGTAATAACACTGGCTGGAATTTTTCTGCAACACAAGCTGTAGGAAATCTTGGGGCAATTTCTACTACAGCAAACGGATTTAGTGTTTCAGCCATTGCAGGTGCCGTTGCTTATAATTGGACCCTACCTAATGGATCTATTCTTCAAGGGGGGCAAGGTACAAATGTAATTATTGCGAGCAATGTGAATGGTCAAGTTTGTGTTACAGCTACAAATGCTTGTGGATCAACAAGCGCTCCTGCTTGTATTAATACTGGTGTAGTTTCAATCGACCTAGGCGGAATAATGAATACAAATGTGTGTCAAGGTTCAACGGTTGTCAATAGAACCTATATTGGTACTAACGGTTCTCCAAATGTTTACTCTATTGATTTTGATGCAGCTGCAAATGCAGCAGGTATAGCGGATATTACTAACGCAAACATCACCTCTTCTCCTTTAGTGTTTAATATATTGAATACCATCCCGGTTGGTGTATACAATGGTGTATTAACAGTTACAAATACAAATACAGCTATTTCAAGTATTTCCTACAATATTACTGTTTCTGTGGTTGGTAACCCAACAATGAATATAACTTCTACTCCTTCAGTTTGTCAAGGAATAACTTCCTCATCAATAGTATTTACATCAACTGCTAATTCACCAAATCAATATAGTATTGACTATGACCCCACGGCAAATGCCGCTGGATTTTTGGATGTTGTAAATCAAGCCATTGTTGCATCTCCTTTGCCTGTTACTATTCCTGCAGCGGCTCCAGTTGCTACATATTTGGCTAACCTAACCGTTCTGAATACCTCTACATCATGCCAATCAATTTATCCAATAACCGTAGTAGTAAATGCAATTCCAAGTGCAATATTTGGGGGGAATCCTTCGGTTGTTGTAGGCACAACCAATACCACAATTTCACTATCAAATATTGTAGGATCACCGAATCAATACACAATAGATTATAATGCTGCTGCTAATGCGGCAGGTTTTATAGATTTAAATAACCAAGCGTTTAACAATCCACTTCCAATTTCAATTCCGAATGGAGTTGTTGCTGGAACGTACCAAGCAAATGTAACCCTTATCAATAGCTCAACCAATTGCGTTAGTGCTTCAACGGCAATCTCCGTTACACTAAATGCAGTAGCTCCTCCTGCAATTACCCTTGGACCAAATCCATCAATTTGCACAGGTGCGATTTCTGTTGGGTTAACATACAGCAATGCAACGAACAATCCCAATGAATACACGATA
>JAIXRD010000096.1 GCA_027485365.1 Cryomorphaceae bacterium
AGGACTACCTACTTTTCTGTTCCAACGTGACTCCCAAGCGAAAGTTCGTGAGTCAATAAAATGGTCATTATATTTCGTCCGTTGGGAACGGTCTTCCGATTTTTTATAAGTTACGAAACAAGGCGTCACATTGTGGTTCGTACGATATCCATATACTGTACTACTAATATCTTTCTCCCAATTCAAGATTCTGCAAACATCCTTACGACTGTATTTTGCCCCTAAAACAAATCCATGATGAAAACGTGTGGCCTTAAAACGTTTCTGAAATGCATGAATTCCATAGGCCAAGGCGTCCAAAAGAAACCGTTTAAACGTGGGATTAAGCACCATGGTGTTGAAGGAATCTGTTAACTCAAAAGCACCACCAACCTTATCCAGAACAGGTATAGGTTTTTTGATAAATTCAAAATTAAGGTTCCATTCTAATGAAGCAAAACAAGGCTCAGAAATGGGATATGTACTACCTAAAAGTAAACCACAGTATTTCGAAAGGGTCTTACTCGTGCATTCTTTTTTCTCCAACAAAACGTTTAATGCAGCAAGCTCCTCAATGCGTTTTCCGTTGGCGATTTCTTGCGAAAACTGCTCCAACAATTGAATCGATGTTTTCGGTAAGATTTCTAACGAAGATTCTAAACCACGAATGAAGGAATAGTAACTCTTTCCATAATCAACATACGCATAAGGATCTCTTGAACCGTGCGAAACAAAATCCATCATCATGGGAATTCTCCCTAGTTGCCGAGTTAACAAATCAAAATCCTTAACCAGGTCCTTTTTCATTTGCAGGTTAGATTCATCAATTGCTTTAAAAATTCGCTCTTTGGTAATGCGGTCGAACTGAATGGTTGATGTTCCTGGCATGAATTGACTTCCAGTAGAAATCAAATGCCTCAAATTGTCCTTGTTATACGTAGTATCTCCGTATAGCGCAATTGGTACCATGTAGTTATTGGCGTAATTCCCGATAAAATCGATAACTGTAAGGTATTCTTTATCGCTCGCTTTTCTTAAGCCACGCCCCAATTGCTGAACAAAAATTATAGCCGATTGCGTCGGCCTTAGCATAATAATTTGATTGATTTTAGGAATATCAATCCCTTCGTTAAAAATGTCAACCGTGAAAATATAATCCAATTGATCGGATCGGTCATTACTTTCCAATCGTTCAATGGCTTTCGCACGTACATCCTCATCATCCTCCCCAATCAATGCTATGGTTTGATAAAAATGCTGCTTGCGATTTCTTCGTTTATTGAATTCATTTGACAGGGCTCGGGCTTCTTCTTTTCTTAAACAAAAAATCAAACCACGCACATTCCCGTTGTCACACCCGTAGAATTCTGCACTTGCTTGAATTCGATCTACCCGTTCTTTGGCAGTAAGTAAATTGAATTCGCTCTTATCTTCAATTGGCACACCATCTACGGAAAGATCGGCGACACCGTAATAATGAAATGGACTTAGAATCTCTTCCTCCAATGCACGATGCAAGCGGATTTCATAGGCAATGTTATAATTGAATGCCTTGAATACGTCATATCCGTCGGTACGTTCGGGAGTAGCGGTCATTCCTAACAGAAAACCAGGCTCGAAATACTCGATGATACGTTGATAGGATGCGGCACCGGCGCGATGGGTTTCGTCAATAACAATATATTCAAAGTGGTCTGGTTTAAAACGCTTTAAATGCTCGTCTTTAGCAATAGTTTGAACGGTTGAAAAGATAAAGTCTGCTTCCAATTCCCTTTCATTACCTGAATAGAGTCCCATGCTAAAAGTTGAACCAAACATGGCTTTGTAAGTTTCCATAGCCTTTTTAGCAATGGTAAGGCGGTGTACAACAAATAAGAACTTTTTAGGCTTAAACACATTAACATCAAAAGCAGACAAGTATGTTTTTCCTGTACCTGTTGCCGAAATTAACAGCGCACGGTTTTTACCCGCTTTACGCAAGCGTTGAATATTCTCCAACGCTTCACGCTGCATTAGATTAGGCTTGATTTCCTTAACCACTTCTCCTTCAAAAGGCATTTGGAGACGGCGATTTCTTTCCAATTGACTGCGATAATACAAATCGTAGTAAGTTATCCATTTTATATCTACCTCAGTAGCATCGGCAAATTCCGCATTGAAGGAGGCCACAGATTGTGCAATAAGTTCGCTTGAATCCGTTGCAGTAACCTTGAGGTTCCATTCTTTATTTAGACTTAATGCGCTCGCTGTAAGGTTAGAACTCCCGATAATGAGGTTATAGAAATTCCCTTTTCTAAAAATATACCCTTTAGAATGGAAGTCACCATCCGTAACAATTTTTAACTCAATATTCTCAAAATTCAAAAGCCAACGCAAGGCTTCAGGTTGGGTGAAATTCAAATACTGTGAAGCTAAAATTTTACCTGGTATTTTACGCTCCTCGAGCTCTTTTAAGGTTTGTTTTAATGAGGCAATCCCACTCGTGGTTATAAACGCTACCGAAAACATAAACTCGTCACAGTTCCGTAACTCTTGCTCAATGGTAGTGAGTACCTTCTTACCTGTAGATTTATCATTGAGCAATAATTCAGGGCGAAAAGAGCGCAATGAATCATGCGCTTGATCAATGAATCCCGTAGTTAAACTCCCTTGTAATTGGTGAAGATTTGGATTCATAGTTTCATCAATTCATCAACAATCGGCACA